>JAHDBK010000563.1 GCA_020630455.1 Saprospiraceae bacterium | reverse complement strand
CCTTCGGTACAATTGGTACAAATATCGATTTTGTCCCTTCCTTGCAAAAGCATTTTTCTAAATTGATTATATGGCTCACCATACCAAAGTTCCCTAAATGTTTCTTTCTTTAAATCACCTAACTTATAATCTGCATCTTTATCAAAACAACAAGGGACTACCACTCCATCCCAAGTAATTACACAAGAATGCCAAAGTTTCCAACAATGATTGAGCAATTCATTTTTTACGACATAAGTACCATCACTTTGCTGAGCATAACGAGAATATTTATCAATAGTGGGAATGAGGTCATTGCCATGTGCATAATCGTAAATTTGAGCCGTTTTCAGTTTGACTTCATCTATACCGATTTCTTCCGCTAGGCGATACACTTCTGGGATTTGATGTTCATTAGGTTTTACTACCAAAAATTGAAAAATGAGGTGAGGCGTTTTAGAGTTCATTTTTTTCTTCCATTTCACCATATTCCTTGCCCCTTGCAAAACGTTTTCTAATTTGCCCGCTATTCGATAATTCTCATATACTTCTTGAGTTGTTCCATCTACAGATATAATCATTCTATCCAAACCAGACTCAATGGTTTTTCTAGCATTCTCATCATTTAGAAAATGAGCATTCGTGGAAGTAATGGTATAAATACCTCTATCACTAGCGTATTTTACCATATCCAAAAACTTAGGATTGATATAGGGTTCTCCTTGGAAATAAAAAATAAGATAGAGCAAATTAGAGTGCATTTCATCTATCATCTTTCTGAAAAAATCTTCCTTCAAATTACCCGTAGGACGTGTAAACGCCCTCAAACCACTAGGACATTCTGGACACCTCAAATTACAAGCGGTCGTCGGCTCAATAGATACCGTAAAAGGCATCCCCCATTGAATCGGCTTCCCCGTCCATTTGGTAATATAAAAGGAACTAATCACCAATATGGCATTCCAAACCCTTCTAAAAGTGAATTTGGAGATAAAATTTAAGGTATCTTTATAATATAATTTTGCCATATTGAAGATATATTCAAACTAATAACACATAGCTCTTTATAAGGTTTTATAACACTAAGTACTCAATACTTTGTACTCAATACTAATTCTATTCTTTTACATTTCCATACGCTACAAAATAAGGATTTAAAAGATTCTCCTTATTATATTGTAAGTTTTCTTTAGACTCATACTGAATCACTTTGCCTCCTGCTTCTGCCAATACTACATGAGCGGCTCCCGTGTCCCACTCCATTGTTGGTGCTATACGTGGATATACATGAGCTCCTCCCTTAGCTAAGATTAAAAACTTTAAAGAACTTCCTTTAGGTACTATTTGTGGCTCATTCATATTATCCAAAAATGCTTGGGTTTCTTCATTCAAATGTGAACGAGAAGCCACCACACCAAGACCAGCGTCTGACATTTTGAAAGCAGGAGCTTTCAACTGTTCTGTTTGTCCATCTTTTACGATATAAGCACCTTCGCCATCTGCTGCATAATACATCTCATCCATAACAGGAGCATATACTACACCTAAAACTGGTTTGCCATTTTTGATTAATGCGATATTTACTGTAAACTCCCCATTTCTTTTGATGAATTCCTTAGTTCCATCAAGTGGGTCAACCAACCAATTATATTCAAAATCTTTCCTAACTTCGTATGAAATAGCCTTATTTTCTTCTGAAACAATAGGATATTGAACAGATAATTTTTCTAATCCTTCACAAATAATACCATTAGCTGTTTTGTCAGCAATGGTAAGCGGTGACTCATCCCCCTTTGTTTCTACTTGAAAATCCTCCGTTCCATAAATTTTCATTATGGCATCCCCTGCTGCTTTTGCTATATCACAAACCTCTATGGCTAAGTCTTTTAAATTCATTGTATTTTTAATTTTTATTTTAAAAAATGCAAAGGTACATATCTACATTTATATAGAATAATTATACCAATTTAATTTTATAATGTCGTATTGGATTTATTAAATAATTGGAGGGAGTTCTAGGCAAAAAACACAGCCATAGCCTAGCTACGGCGAGTATTTTTAACGACGAAATCCCTTCAATTATAATAATTATATGCGACAATTATAATTTAAATTGGTATAACCAATTTAATTTTTCTATCTTCTGACCATCAATGCACATAAAGAAGAAACAAAAAAACCTCCTAAAATGCTAAATGGAATCCCCCTCAAAAGAGTGCCTATTGTTACTTCAAAACTACTATTTTGGGCATCATTCATCATCGATTCGTATTGTTCTTTTTGCATACCTCTAGTCTTCAACCACTCTATTGAGTCAATAGAATATTGCTTTGACATAGCAACTAAATCAGCGTCATAATTAAATAATACATAATAAATAATAAAATAAAATAATAAGCTAATTAAATACGTAATCATCATTATTTTTAAGGCTTCTTTAAATTCTAGAAGTCCTTCATTTCTATTCCTATACTTTAGACCTGCTGCTATTAAAAAAGGTACTTGTAATGCAAAAACGCTATAACTGAACTCAATTTTGGCAATTAGATTTTTATTCATATAATAAAATACTAAATAATAACACACAATCAATATCCCAGATATCAATCCATATATAATCGCTGTTTTGTATTCTTTCATTATTTATTTTTTTGCAAAATTATAGTAAAAAGATAGATTAGAAGACAAATAATTAATATTATTACTTTTTTGTGAATAATC
>JAHDBK010000562.1 GCA_020630455.1 Saprospiraceae bacterium | reverse complement strand
AATATAATCAGTTGTGATAAAGTTGTAATGAATTATCCGATACGGATGCGTATAAGTTTCCAAATTTTATAAAATAATTAATAGAATGAAAAATCACATCCTACAAACCGACCAATCCCTAAGTAAGTGGAGAGATCAAGAAAAAACCGCCTTAGATTTATTAGGAATCTTAGGTGATTTGAGATTTGATAAAAATGTTGAACTCATTTATTTTCATCATGATTTATATGATGCGCGTCCTAGCGAGATTATCAATACTCATCTGTTTTCTAAAAAATATACAGATAGTCCTATTACTGTAGAAACTACTTACAAAGTAGCAAAAGCTATTGCTAATTTAAATGATTTAGCTCCCTCAAGAATTGACATTGGAAAACTAGCAATGCAATGGATAGATGAGCAAAATCAAAAAGGTGATATAAATGATTTTATTATTAATAAATTATCTAATCATATCGGAGAGGATAAGAAAAATTTGAAAGGTAGAGATGTAGTGCTTTATGGCTTCGGAAGAATAGGAAGATTAGTAGCTAGAAGAATTGCCTTGACTACAGGGAAAGGAGATCAATTGAGATTGAAAGCTGTGGTCATTCGTCCTAAAATGAGCAATAGAGCAGAGGAATTAGATAAAAGAGCTTCTTTATTGAGAAAAGATTCTGTACATGATGAATTCCAAGGAGTAGTAGAAATAGATTATGAAAAAGAAGAACTTATCATTAATGGTAATAGAGTGAAAATGATATTCGTTGGAAGACCAGAAGATATTGATTATACTGATTATGGTATCAATGATGCTATTGTAATTGATAATACAGGTGTATTTAGAAATAAAGCCGATTTGTCTCGTCATTTGAGACCGGGTGCAAGTCAAGTGATGTTGACCGCACCAGCAGGAGATATACCTAATATTGTTCATGGTGTGAATCAAAAAGAACTCAATTTTGAAGAAGACAATGTATTTTGTGCGGCTTCTTGTACTACTAATGCTATTGTTCCTGTAATTAAAGTCTTGAATGATGAATTAGGAATTGAAAAAGGACATATAGAAACCATTCACGCATATACAAATGACCAAAATTTAATTGATAATTTTCATAAAAAACCTCGTAGAGGTAGAGGGGCACCTTTAAATATGGTATTGACTTCTACTGGTGCCGCTAAAGCCGTTTCTAAAGTAATACCAGAATTAAAAGGTTTACTTACAGGTAATGCAGTAAGGGTACCTACACCAAATGTATCTATTGCTATTATGAATTTGACAATGAAGAAAGATACGAGCCTTGAAGAAGTGAATAATTTGATAAGAAATGCTGCTTTACATGGTAATCTAGTGGAACAAATTCATTATTCAAATGATACAGAATTAGTTTCTTCTGATGTAGTGGGGCATACTACCACTTCTGTTGTTGATGCTCCTTCAACAATCGTGTCAGCAGATGGTAAAAATGTTACTGTTTATGCTTGGTATGATAATGAATATGGTTATTCTTGCCAAGTAGTTCGTTTGGCAAAATATGTTTCTCAAGTAAGAAGATTGAGATATTATTAATGTTTCAATTATCAGTGAACAGTTATCAGTGATAGATTGTTAGTTGTTGAAAAAGTCTAATGTCTATAATCTATTATCTGATAGCCTATAAATTGTTTTTTTATAATTTTTTAAATAATAATATAATAAAATATGGCAACACCTGAAAAAGCTACTTGCGTAATTATTGGTTCAGGCCCAGCGGGTTATACAGCAGCAATCTATGCTTCAAGAGCCAATATGAATCCTATTTTGTATACAGGCTCTGAACCTGGTGGACAATTAATGATTACTACAGATGTAGAAAACTATCCAGGTTATCCAGAAGGCGTTCAAGGTCCTACAATGATGGATGATTTTATGAAACAGGCAGAGCGTTTTGGTACGCAAATTAGAAGAGAAATGATAACTAAAGTCGATTTTTCTGGTGAAAAACACAAACTTTGGACAGAAACAGGACATGAGTTAGAAGCGGATTCAGTTATTATCTCTACTGGTGCGAGTGCTAAGTGGCTAGGTTTAGAAAATGAACAACGCTTGGCTAGAAATGGGGGCGGAGTGAGTGCTTGTGCTGTTTGTGATGGTTTCTTTTATAGAGGTCTTGATGTTGCAATCGTAGGTGCTGGGGATACAGCTGCTGAAGAAGCATTATATCTTTCTAAATTGTGTAAAAATGTTCACATGCTAGTTAGAAGAGATGAAATGAGAGCTTCTAAAATCATGCAAGAACGCGTTAAAAAAGCAGAAAATATTACTATACATTGGAATACAGAAACTGTTGACGTATTAGGTCAAGATGAAGTAGAAGGTGCTTTGGTAGTTAATAATAAAACTAAAGAAGAATCAACCCTTAAAGTTCAAGGCTTTTTTGTAGCGATTGGACACAAACCTAATACAGGTATTTTTAAAGAATTCTTGGATATGGATGAAACGGGTTATTTAATCACTACACCAGGACGTAGCTACACCAATGTAGAAGGAGTGTTTGCTAGTGGTGATGCTCAAGACCATATCTATCGTCAAGCAGTTACAGCGGCAGGTAGTGGCTGTATGGCAGCCTTAGATGCTGAAAGATATTTGGCAGAAAAAGGTGTTATATAAATATTTAGACAAGAGATATTACATTATTATTAAAATATAAAAAAGCGGTATTCATTTTTGAATGCCGCTTTTTT
>JAHDBK010000561.1 GCA_020630455.1 Saprospiraceae bacterium | reverse complement strand
TTTGACTGAATAAATCATCTTCATCTACATCATAAGAATCCAAAATATTATTCCACTCTTGTAAAGCCATTGAAGTTAATGTATTCGTAATGGCTATTTTAGCTCCTTTATTTGCTGTAAGATATGCTAATTCAGTGGCTATTTTTTGTTGAAAATCTGCCATTGCTATATCCACATCTGCCTTTGACAATATCAAATGATGATTCATGCCTAGGGTAAAATCTTGAATCGCTTGAGTGGAACTCACAGTAATATTTTGACTTTGTGTAATTGTTGTCCAAGTCGTCTGTCCAACAGGCATTACATCAATTTCTTGACTTATTGTTAAATTCCAATCTCCAGATAAGCCTTGTACAGATGTGACGGTATATGTCCCTCCTTTAATTTGGGTATACATTTGTTGTTGAGAAGAAGGTAGATAGGTGTCATTAATATGAGTCATCCAACCTCTGATATTGTATCTATAATCAATGGATTGAAGATAACTTTCATTAACTAGGTCTGTAGAATGTAAATTCTTTTCAATCAACTGTCCTAATTCATTATATTTTAAAGAAGATAATATTATTTCTGGGTCATTTCCAATTTTTTGTTTGGTTTGTAATAATCTTCCTGCATGGTCATAATCGAAGGAATTAGTGATACGCACCCACCTTGGATTACCATTTTGATAAACTCCTTTATGTTGACGAGAAGTTTTTAATACTTTTCCAGCAAAATCATATTCATTTGTTGTTCTATCATAAGCTGTACTAGGTAAATGACTAAACCCAAGTGTTTGTAAAGTTCTTAATCTATCATCATACCAAATAAAGGTTTTTAACCATTTTTTAGTACCATCTTCATTCGTATATTTTACCTGTGAAGCCGTTAATAATCCATCTAATCTATCAAAATTAGAACTGGGTAAAGTCATTGGATGACCATTAGCTACATTTGAATTATAATTATAATCATCAGCATCATTATTGTTCATATCATACGTTTCATAATAAGAAAAGGAAAGATTTTCTACTCCACCACCAGAATACCATTTAGGAAAAGCATTATTTGTATATCCATGCCAAGTATTTGTTATATGAGATTCATATAATTCAAACTCTGGAGCATCAGGGTTTAAACCATTAGTACTATTGCTTGAATTATATATACCAGTAACTACAGGTCTATTTAAAATATCATATTTAGTGTATGAATACTCGCTATTCAAGGCTTGATTGGCATCTTGAGAAAGTACTAACAAATCTCTTCTATTATAGATAAATGTAGTTTCTCCAGCATTGGGTATTTTCTTTGAAATTAATCTTAAACGATGGTCATATTCGTATTCATAAATGCGATTATCATATACTGCGTTTGTAAAATCCCAGACTCCTGATGTCTCCATTTCTGCTACTACCATTGGTGGAAGTACTACTTGGAGCATTCCAAAGTCATTGTAAATATTATAGGTATCTACCTTATCTGTTCCATGAAAACGCCTCACTAATATCGTTCTTCCTTGTTTATCAGAAAAAGAATGAATAGTATGGTTATTTTCATCAGTTGTTACTTGCTTATATAATTCTCCAGCAATGTAAGTATTTGAAGCGGTTGTAGTGCTTCCTGTTTGAAAATTATGTACTGCATCATTTACATCATTAATCAAATAATCTGATTTCATGGTATGTCCTGAACCAATCTTCCAAGTATCACCTGGTGCTCCTTGTTCTAAGGCTCTACTTAAGGGAGAATCCTCAAATAATGTTTCAGCATAAGGTGTAGGAGTAGTAGCAATTACTTCATCATTTGCAGTATTAAATGGATTGGAAGAATACCAATTACTATGTATTGAAAGTGCATTATCTACAAAAGCTCCATCATTGTTATTTTCAACTATAAATGGTAAATATTGCTTGTTTTCTCTTCTTAAATCATCATATTCATGGAAAGAAACAATATCATTTTTTAGTGGAGATTGACCTACTGCTATTTCTTGTAGAGGACGCCCTAAGCCATCTATAAATTGAATAGTTTCTACTAATTGATTATTCAATTTAAGATTACTAATATTACTATAAAAGTTACCTACATCTATTGATAATTCATTCTTGCTTTCTAAGAGTGTTCTACTAATCACTTTATTCTTTCCTCCTGCTCCTGTTTGATGGTGAAACAGATATTCATTATTTTGCATAATATTCCTATCTTGGTCTAAAACAAACTCTAAACGATTGAAATTATCATATAAATAATATGTAGAAATATTATTGGTATTTGTCGAGGTATTCATCTTATAAGTAATAGGGTCATAAGTATAGGTTTCCATTAAACCGTCACTTGGGTGGAGGCGGAGTTCATCTATATATCCTGTATTGCTTATAATTAAACTGTCATTATTAATAGCTGTAAAATCTAGGGTGAAATATTCCCATTCATTTCCTGTTGTGCTATAGGTTTTAGTTATAGTATTCGAGGTGTTTTCAAAATCTAAATAACTTAATGTAGCTGTCCCTCCTTTCAACCAAAAGGATACTTTGTAAAACCCAAACAACAATCCTTCAGAATGTATTATCCCATTTTCTAATGATTTTTCTCCTGTTTGTGAAAAACTATCTCCATCTTTAAGGGTGCCGCTTTGTACTTTCCAGTTCCCATCATCTCCTAACACTTCAAAACTGCTATAGGCTAAAGTGTTTTTTGTAGGCTTATTGATATCTTTATG
>JAHDBK010000560.1 GCA_020630455.1 Saprospiraceae bacterium | reverse complement strand
CATTTGGTTTTTTGGGGTTATACAGGGTTCTACGCAAGTAGTTCCCTGTTTTTTTTATAAATCTTCTATTTCTTCAATAATGCTTAATAGAGCCATTGTGATTTGATTATTAGTCCTTTCTGCTTGTCTGTCATCTGAAACACCAGTCATTAATTTGCGATTATTTGTTTTTAATCTACTAGATTGAATGATAAGCATTTGATTAATATCTTCGTCTCTAACATTTTCTAATAATAGTTTTAAGGCCTTATCTATTTTACCATTTTGAATCAATTTTTTAGATTCTTCTAAATAGCCTTCAGAACTGCCTCCACTTGTTGGAGGTGTTCCACCATTTCCTCCAGACGGATTATTACCGCCACCATAATTATTAGTTACATTAATAACGACATTGTTTCCAGCACTGATATTGCTAAATGTATTATTAACTTGATTCTGATATTCTTGCATTTGTTGATTAATCTCATCTTGGCTACGCATTTTAATAGCAGATGGATTGCCCAATGACTTAACGGCTACCATTTCTCTTTGGCTATTGGCACAAACAAAGAAATTAGCATTTAAATTTTTAGCAGAAGTAATAACAGGAGTCTGTTTTTTATTAATGCTCATTGCTTCTTGAGGTACTGCTCTGAATAAATGCTGTATCAAATCCATTACATGAACAAAGTCATAATGGTCAGAGTTGCTACCATTCATGGCTTGGACTAAATGCTTGGTAAATAGGCTATTTTGGTCGCCCATTTTGATATAAGATAACTCATTATCCTCACAAGAAGCCAAGAAAACCTTTCCTTCTCCTTCTTTTAACGTTTTAATCAATTGTTGATTGACATTAGCTGGTTTGGTGATACTTCCAATTGCTTTTTCTTGAATATTTTTTGAAGTAGATTCTTGTCCACCTGCATGACAACAATCTAAGATTACCATCATTTTCTTAGCATTAATACCATTTATTTTTTCGGTAAATACTCTAGAAGGTAAAAAGGTATTACTATCTTCTAATTCATAATCAAAGGGTAATAAATAGTATTGAGTTTTACCTTGTAAATCAGGTAATTCAGCACCATGACCAGAATAATAGATAATAGCAGTAGCATTTGGGTCTTGGCTACATTTTGCCGAAAGATTATCTAGTGCTTGTTCAATATTCTGTCTAGTTGCATCATAATTAGTCAGTAATTGTACATTGTTTTTGTTGTATGCACCTTTTGTTTCGTTAGTCAAAACATTATAGATACTTTCTGCATCTTTAACAGTAATAGGTAAATCCTTACCTACACCAATAATTAGGGCGTGTCCGTTTTCAAATAAGTTGCTCATTTTCAGCGGTTTGTAAAAGACAAAAAAGACTTTTATCTTTGGTGTTTTAAAAATAAAGTTTGTTGTAAAAAAAGTAAGAAGTAATTGTGATGTTGTAAATATATAAATTGTTTTATTATTATTTTAATTTATATATAATAAAAACACTGCTATTATTGATTATTTTTTTGTAATAGATTTTGGATGGGTCAAAATTGTAATCATCTCTATGAAATCTATAGTTTCCTATAAAATAATATGCCTTATCTATATCTTTTGTAAAAACAATTCTCTTAGTATCTTTCTCATCTAATAAAAAGTGATTGATAAAAACGCCATAATTATCTCCATAAATTAAGAGTGTATCTCTACTATCATTTTCACAAATATATTCTAGACTTTGTCTGAATGAAACTCCCCAATAGTCTTGCTCAAAACTTTTTCGAATATGTTCGGGTGTATGCGGCACTATTTTGTTGTAATATACATGTTGTATAGGATGGTTTTTTATCATATAAAATGAGATATACAAGAGGTTTATAATGATTAAGATATTAAAAATATAACTAACTTTTTTTAAAGAATAATTTTCAATTAAATGATGAATAAAATAGATTCCTAATAAAATAAATGCAGGATAGATAAAGAAAAATTGTCTCCAAGAATCATACAAAACAGGTCGTAATAATATAATGGCTAATATAGGTCCTAAAAAACATCCCAAATAGGTCAAGTAAGGTCTGTATTTATCAATAGTGAATATTTGAAAAATATCTTTTTTTATCCATTTAAATATTAAAAATACACCCGCAATTCCACTTATCATAATCATTATTGGAGTAGTAATGCTCATATATGCTGGCACAAAATACAATGGGATTTCATCAGCATTAAAAATCTCTCTAAATATAATGACATACCCTCCCCACCTAAATTGAGACATGTTTTTATAAATTTCAATAAATCTATTAATAGGGTCATCCCATAGATAGGGAGTAACGATATAATAAGTAATAATTATGGATAATAAATATGCATTAAAATAAAGAAATTTCTTTATTAATTGTGTTTTTTCTCTTAAATTTTTAATGATGTTTATTATTAGAAAAAATAAAATAATTAATACTAAAATAAATCCTATAATCCTTAAATTACATAAAATAGCCGTCAATATTCCTAATAAAATAAAATGCCAATAAGAGGGATTTCTAAAGGCTTTTTCTTTAGCATAAAAGGATAAAATAAAGAATGAAAGAAAGGGAATATCTTTAGTATTAAAAAAGGAATGAGGATAGATATGAGGATGCATTACTAAGAATAAAAATCCAAGTAATGCTAGGTATTTATTTTTAAATATTAAATCAATTAATAAGAAAAATACATATGCACAAAATAGGAAAAAAAGATGG
>JAHDBK010000015.1 GCA_020630455.1 Saprospiraceae bacterium | reverse complement strand
TTTCTGTTGAGAACCCATGTTATTTAACTTTGAGTTTTTATTGTTTGATGGTAAGTTAAGTGACCTTTTCTTCCTGTTTTGAATCTGTTTATTATTATTATTATTATTATTATTAGGAATGATTGAAGTGTTTTCTTTAGGTATTGGAGGGGGAGGGAGTGCTTTAGTGTTTTTATCTTTTTCTTTTTGTTGTTTTTTATGTTCTATCATACTAATGAAGATTTCATTATTTTTAGTATTTTTCATAAAATAAAAATGGGCTTTATTCAGCCTTGATAAATCTGAATAAACGAGATTTATTTTTTTTAATATAGTATCTTTTTCATAAAACAATTGGCGAATAGTCATCATTTGTTCGTGGTCTTTAAATAGCTCATCACTAATATCTTTAGAACCAAACTCTTCCATATTCAAGTACTTCTCTAAGGATTCAAATGAGAATCGCATAAAGGGATATTTTTTAGGGTCTTTAGGACTTTTTCGCTTGGGTTCTTTCATTTCTTGGTATTGAATCCCATTTTCCATTTTCATGATGAGATACCTTTCATCTGTTTGCAAGTCCATATATGCTTTTTCAGATAAAATTATTTTGGGTCTATCTCTATTTTCGAGTGCGTGGTCATACATCATAACATCATAAAGCGTATCTGTTTGGTTATCTTTATGGTCTACTCTAATAACAAAATTTCTAAAATCATCATTAAAAACACCTTCTTCTATATTGAGTGCTAATTTTTGGGTTTTAAAATTATATAAGCTAGTTTTAAATTTAAGAGTGGCATAAGGAACAATATTATTAGAAGCAATAAAAGAAAAAATGCTAATAACTGTAGTGGCTAGTATTAATGGACGTAAAATACGCCAAAGAGAAATTCCAGCAGATTTCATAGCGGTTAGTTCATACCTTTCCGCATAATTTCCTAGTAACATCAATGAAGATAACAAAACAGCAGCAGGAAGTGCAAGTGGAATAAGTGATACAGATAAATAGATGACAAATTCTAAAACCCTCCAAATACTGGCTCCTTTTCCTACGATATCATCAATGTATTTCCACATGCTTTGCATGGTCAATACAAACATAACAATACCAAAAGCTAAGATAAAAGGAGGTATAAAAGCTTTTATAAAGAGTTTGTCAATTTTTTTTAACAAATTTCTACTTTTTGAATTAAAAATGAATGATTTGCCTTTAAGAAATTCCCTTCAAAACATTTATAAATTGGTCGTTAAGAGGTTTTTCTAAATAGCCATTTATCATTTCATAACCTTTAGATTTTAATTTATCTCTTTGGTTATTAGACGAAGTAAGAACGTACATTTGAGCCCCTTTGTTACTTAAATCGGTAAAAATATGAATATATTTTTCTAGAATTTCAAATCCTGTATATTTAGGCATGTTGACATCTAAGAAGATAATACTAGGGCGTATTTCCTCTTCATTTAACTGATTAATATGGTCAAGTTGCAGAGATAGATTGTCCAAATTATCTACTGTATATATATTTTCACTTAACTCAGATTGATTAAATATATATTGGTGATAATAATTAGAGGCGTGGTCGTCATCAATTAATAATATGTGCTTAAATTTTCTCATTTAATTTTTAATTGTTAATTGTAAAATAAAAAGTACTCCCTTTTCCTTCTTCACTCTCTACCCAAATTCTACCATTATGTAATTCTACAATTTTCTTACAAATAGATAATCCAATTCCCAACCCATCGTAGTCTTTTTTTAAGTGTAATCTCTTGAATAATAAGAATATTTTTTCCTTGAATTCATCTGCAATGCCGATTCCATTATCTTTAACACTAATCAGCCAACCTCCCTGTTGATTAGAGGTACAATTGATAAAAATAATCGGATTTTCTCCCTTAGGAGTAAATTTCATTGCGTTTAATATAAGATTTTGCATGAGTTGTCTAAATAAAATCTTATCTACACTTATAAACAGTTTTTTAGGAGTGTCTGGAAGAATTATCTCTGCCTTGTTTTCGTTTATAGTAACTGATAAATCAGTTTTTAATTCGTTTAAAGTATCAAAAATACAAACCTTTTGAAGCTCTAGTTTTTTGTTACTTACTTGAGAAAAACTTAGAAGGGATTTAATCGTTTTTTGCATATTGTTCACTCCTTGGAGGATGAATTGCAAAAATATCTTTTCTTCTGTATTTAACCTTTCTAAAGCGGATTCATTCAACAAATTACTAAAATTTCTCACATTATCTAATGGAGCTTTTAAATCGTGAGATGCTAAGTAAGCAAAATTTTCTAATTGCATATTGCTTTCGATATATCGCTCTAACTCTACATTTTTATCTTCTAATATTTTTTGAATTTTAACGGTTTCTGTTAAATTCCTTACAATATCTCTAGAACCAATTAGATTTCCATTTTTATCAAATTTTCCAACAGAATTGACTTCTATATAAATGATAGTTCCATCTTCTTTTAGTATCCTGCCTTGGTAGTTTTCATAAAATCCTTCATTCTTTAGTTTTTCAAAAAAGAATTTAGACCTTTCAATATCATCAGGGTGAACGATTGAAGGGACATGAAGCCCCAAAGGATTATCAACGTCAAAAAACTTTCTGGCAGCATCATTAAAGTTAGTAATATAACCTTCGGAATCTAATTCGATAATGGCATCATATACATTATCAAAAACATCTCTAATTCTTTCTTCCGATTCTTTTAGCTCGTTTTCTTTATTTTTAATAGCAGTAATATCTTGGGCATACATATACGCACCAATATTATTGCCATTATTGTCAAGAGCTGGAACGGTATATACTTTTAAAATGACATTGTTCTCATTGAAGTCGACGATAGAAATTATAAATTCTTTTAAAGAACCTTGGAAAGTTTCTTTAAGTATTGGAATAATGAGTTTATTGAATTCTAATTTTCTGTCACACCAACAAACATGTCGTCCTATTATAGTCTTTTCAGGACAGCCAAACCATTGGTTATATAAATCATTGAATAATTTGTATTTAAAATCTTTACCTATATAAGCTATGCCCGAAGGAAGAGCGTCAATAATTTGTCTTAATTGACTTTCTTTGAATAATAATTGATTTTCTTTTTGTAATAATTCTTTTTCTTTATAGCTAACTAATAGTTTATTACTTACTTCTAAATCTTGAATGTTTGCGTTGAGAAAATACTCAGTAATTTTTTTGTCTTCTTTTAATCTTGTTATTTTAAAATCTTGTTTTTCAACAGTTTTTTGTAAATACGAAAATTCTTTTAATAACAATTTTTTCGTATTGTTATCAATTGATAAATCTTGAATAAGATTTAATATTTTTTCGTATTTATTAGCAGTAATCATTCAAAATAATTAAGCAACTTCATTTAAAATAACTAAAGAACAAGTCACATTGTGAAACTCACAAGACTGCATAAGTCCTGTTTGTCCAATTTCGCCATAGGCTAAGAATCCAACAGTTGGTCTTTGCCAAATGTCGTAAATGCCTTCTATTTCATCGTCTAGCATAGGTCCAAATGCAAAATGGCGAGCTTTACAAGAAATCATAACAATTGCATCTGCATCATTAACATCATTTTTCATTTCATGATAACGCTCAATAGTATTATCCACTACATCGAAATCAGGTGTTGGACAAAATCTAAATTTGCTTCCATTGTGTACAGCACCCGCTAGAACTAATGCTTGATTTTTAGAATCATAAATTAATACAGAACGCATATATGGTTCTCCATTTTCATTACTGATTTTTAGAGGATATTGACCAGGAACAGAATACAATTCTTCCGAACCTTCTTGTCTTTGGAATTTTAAATCTTCTCCAAAGTATTTTTTAAATTGACTCAAAGCAGGTTTCCCATCAATTTCATACAGAATATTTCCTTCCGCTTTTGTAATGGTGTGTTCTCCTCCCAAATCATTCCAGCCACTATAAGAAAGTCCCGTCATTTTTATTTTGTCAGTATCAATAATTAAAGCACACAAGGCAAAATCACTACTTTTTCCTTTAGCAAATGCATAAGTCGCTTCATGTCTTACATCATCACCTGCTAATCCTCCAAATAATGGGATTTCTCTTTTTAATGTATGTTTGACTTGTTTGACTACTGCTTCACCATCAATAGTGACTCCTCCTGAATACATCAATATGCCAGGATTTGTAAAAGTATCTATGGCGGTATTGGCTAAGCTAGTAGCAGAATTAGTAGTAACTTTATTTTCATAAGTGTCGAAAAATACTTTATAGCTATCTTTAGGCAATTCCATTAATAAACAAACAAATGTTTTTTCATGAATCCTGTCATCTAATATTTCTCCTGCTGTAGTACAACCAACTAAGTCAATATTCATTGATTCAAAAAGCTCTAATGCCCCTTTGAAATCAAAATAATAGCTACTAAAACCTAATGCCACAGTTGGCGTAAATGAATTAGTAACATGTTCTTGTAATTCGTTTTTTAGTTCTTCTAAAGAATTAACATGAAAAGATCTAGTATTCATATTAAAATAAAATGTTTTATTAAAAATTAAATTTGGTTTTCGTTTATAATTTACAAATATATTATAAAGATTTTTAAAGTATATAATTATTGATTACTTATTGTATATTCTTCCCGTTTTAAAAAGTAATAAACCAAGGGTATTAAACAATGACATGCCCTATATGTTGATTCTGTAAAGCCTTGAAAAATACCTCTCAATCCTGCTTCAATATCTATAGTGTAAACTATTCTTGCTAAGGCAGTTATGCCTCCCCACATAATAGCATATCTTATTGCATATTTTGAATGTTTCCATTGTGTGAAAATACCAATAGCAATTACCAAATCCATTATTCCTGCTATAATCAGGAATAATTTGGCATTGGTTTCATCTAAATTTAAAATATTCATTGTCATTTCAACGAATTGTATGGGAATAGGTAAACAACCTAATGCATAAATAGCATGACCTCCAAAGGTAAATGCTATTAAAATACCCATAATCAATAGCTGTTTAGATAAATCAATTTTATGCTCTAAAAACATTAATAGTAATAAAGGACTGGCAATTTGTAAACTATACTCCAAAAATTGTGCTAATTGGTAGAATTTATCTTTATAATACAAAAAAGAAAGAAAAAATAGCAATAAAGTTCCTCCTAGTATTAATGCTTTTTTTGTTCGCCATCGAATAAATTTAGGTTCTTTTTCTATGCTTGGTTTTTTTATGGTCAAACAAATTATGGATACTATTATAAAATAAATGCCAATTAAGGTTGATAATGTATCTATAAAGATTTCGTTATAAAATAAATTTGACCAAAAAGTACCGTCATCCATTGATATTCCAGTACTTTCTTCATCCCATAGCAATACTCTATACGGGGTATCATATATAAAATGTTGCAATGCTCTACCAAAAAACACACAAAATGCCGCAATTCTTACTAAAAATAGGCTGCTAATATCCTCTTTATATCTTTTCAAACTAACATTTATTATATTTGCTGAATGGAATTTTTATCCGAACATACTATCAAAAAATCTGCGATGCGTTTTTTTAAAACGCATTATAAATATAGAGATAGAATAGGGGAGACCACTGCTCAAATCGACATGACTACCCCTGAAGGTATCATTATTGATGGTTTTTATCGTTTCCGCTCTGATAGAAACCAAACTTTTATTGCTTCATTTGAGGCAACGTCTCAACATTCTATTCACGAAATTAAATATAAAATACGAAAAGAAAAACTGATTTGGGAAAGCTTTTCTTTTGCCTTGTTATTTTTCACTATTATCTTTTCTATTCTTTATCTTAATAAAAATATAGTATTTGGAAGAGAATATTTGTTTGTGGCAATTCTAATTGTTATAATAAGTATTGCTTCTTTGTTTTTTTTATTTCGATTAATTCTTCCCTATTTTTCGGCATATAGACAAATCTATGCCCTAGAACAATTTAAATTATATCAAGCTAATGAACAATGGGTGGCTATTGGGGAGGATGTGTTTTATAATGTTGAAGATAAATACTTTTTAGAATTAAAAAGACAATGTGTTATTAATGGATTTGGCTTGATGATTATTTCTGATGATGCTGAAGTTAGAAAAGTAATCACTCCTTCACATAAACCTTTGCATAAGAATAGACAAAGACGTACTTTTTTGGATAATTTTAATATTAATAAAAATGTTGAAAATTATACTGAAATGCTGATTTCACCTGAAAAATGGGAAAAAGAAGGTCGTTTTAAATTTGATTATAGATTACATCTAACTCTTATTCTTTTATGTTTAACTATTTTAACCGCATTCTTTTGGAAAGAAGCCCAAAAAACAAAGGTTAATTCTGGAAATGATAATAAATATAAAAGACAATTAGAGAAACTAAAAGAAGATTTGAAAAAGGAAGGTAATTTTTATATAATTGAAGATGGTTATGTTATTGATTATAAAGGATTAGTGCAAGATTATGATTTAAATCATTTACAAGTAGATAATTATGAAGTAGATTGGTATAAAAAATATCAACAAGATTCTTTATTTGAAGCATTGTTAGACCCTTCAATTGCAGATAAAAATGCCTTGATTGATTCCCTTAATGAACTCTTAGCAAAAGATTCTATTATTATTAAAAAAAGAAATCAAATAAGCACTACACCCAAGCCTCGCTCTAAAGCCAATAGTAATGCTAATAATTTAAAATGGTGTAAAGACCAATATTTTGGGAATCGCACATTCTATATGCTCAAAGATGGAGTGTATAAGGATAGAAAAACAGCTGAATTTAGAGTATCTCAAATTAATAAAGCTTCTTCTATGGCAGGAATAGTTAAAGGAGGTTGTTTTAAGGAGCTAAAACCTTATTATGTTGTCTATGTAGATGTTCTCTATCATAATGAAGAAAGGGCAAAAGCCGCCTTACCATATTTCAATGAATTGCTTAAATTTAAAGGCTATTCTTCAGGAGAATTAGAATTGGTACATATAAGTCCTAAATATAATTAGTTTTTTTAATGTATTTTTCATATTTTTAGTGTAAAACCGTTTGATTAAGTAAATTTAAACCAATGAAAAATATATTAATACCTATCTTATTTCTCATTATTATTTTAAATTATTCATGTAAAAAATGTCCTGAATGTCCTGATGTTCAGAATAATAATGAAACCGTTACTCAAATAGATACAGTTTATATTAATGAAAATACTGAAGGAAATGCAAATATAATTGGTCGGAATATTCCTATAATTAGTCAATCCGTAGATATTTTATATTATAATTGTGGCAATACATTGAATTTTGATTTAGAAGAAGGCGAAGCTGTACCTGATATCAAAGCCTCTAGTGCCAATGTTTTGAAAAGCAAATCTGATGAAAGAAAATTTACTGTTGTACCCACGGGGAAGACATGTGTGATTTCATGTATAATTAATAATGAAGATTCATATCACAAATGGGATAGAAAATACAAAGTAATTAAACCACCCAAACCAGAAATACAATTATTAGTAAATGGCAAAGAATATAATGGAGCATCTCCTATTAATAAAAAGAGTAATGTCGTACTTAGATTGAAACCTGATGCGGACTTCAAAGCCTCAATGCCAAGAGATGCACGTTATATGATTTCAAATGTTGACTTATTGGCTCAAAGAAGCCTTGGTGCTCCTACTAAAATTGGTACTTATTCTGGACTAGGAAAAGATGCTACAAAAGGAATTCCTATTCCTTTAGGGAATAAATTGAAAGCGGACACTCCTGGAACTATTATTTATTTTAAAATTAAAAGCATTTACAGGATGAATTTTCAAAATAAAAAGATTGAAGAAAAATATGCTGATAGAGAGTTCTATGTTTCTGCTGTGATAAAGTAATAAAGAATGTTTTCAATTTTTATGAAAAATAAAAATAAATCATTAATATTGTATAACATTAATTTTTTATCATAAATAGTATTTGATATGCATCAGAAAAAAACTTTTTTCTTTATTCTCTTATTTTTTCAAATTTCATATTTATTCTCACAAAATTGGGATGATTATAAACCACTTAAATCTGAAGGGAAATTACCAGAAGAAATTATTACAAGTGCATCATCTAAGTATAAAATACTCGAAGATGAAGTGAGAAATAATAATGATATTAATCTAATAAGGAAAAAACAAAGAAATACATTTCATCTTGAAAGTACTTTTGCTATTGATGAATTAATGAAGAGTGGAAATGTATTATATAATGACCCTATAGGAGAATACGTTAATAAAGTTGCTGATAAATTATTAGAATACAACCCTTCTCTTAGAAAAGAACTAAGATTCTATGTGGTAAGATCGTCTGCTGTCAATGCTTTTGCAACAGATAGGGGGAGTATCTTTATTAATATAGGATTATTAGCGCGCTTGGAAACAGAAGCCCAATTAGCTTTTATTTTAGCTCATGAAATTGTTCATGTAAATGAAAAGCACTCTATGGATAGCTTTTTAGAATATGAGAATATTGATAATTTATCATCAAGAAATCGTTCCTCTTATGATGGACTATTAAATAAAAGTAATTATTCTCAACAATTAGAAACAGAAGCTGATGAAGAAGGAATAGCTATTTTTCAAAAATCTGCATATTCATCTTCATCTTTAATAGGCATTTATGATATTTTAGCTACCTCACATACTGCCTTTGGGAATTTAAAATTTGATAAATCTTATTTTGAACAATATGGAATATCTATTCCTGATAGTCTTTTATTAGATAGTGTTAACCAAATAATAAAGTATGAAGAAGGTGGGGAATTAAGTTCACATCCAAGTGTCAATGATAGAAGAAAAATGATGGAAGAACGTTTTAGAAATAAAATAGACGATAAAGAAACTTATTTGGTTGGAGAAAAAATGTTTGAAAATGTAAAAAAAATGGCACAATTTGAAATGTGTAATATTCTATTAGAAAATTTTTCATTTCCTGCAGCAATTTATCATTCTTATTTATTACAAAAGGATCATCCAAATAGTATTTATTTAAAAAATATCGTAGTTAAATCTCTTTATGGTATTGCTCAACATGCTAATGCTAATTCTTTACCTCCATTTGAAACAGATAGTATTCAAGGAGAAATGCAACAAGTCTTTCATCTTCTTTATCGAATGGATGCATTTGATTTGAGTACAATCGCAGTTTTATATACGTGGAATTTTGCAAAAGATAATCCTGATGATTATGCCGCTAGATTAAGAGCTGAAGATATGATAATAGATATTACAAAATTTTATATAGATGAACCTGAGAAATTCTTTAACAGCGAAATTGAATTATTTAAGGATGTTTATTTTACTTATGGTATTTTAGATGACTTGTATAAAAATGAAGAATTTAAAAAAAATGTAGAAGAAGGTTCAAAAAGTAGAAAATATTATTCTGAGTTTGGTTATAAAATGAGTTTTTACAATAAACTTACAAAATCCTATGAAAAGAAAGAAAAGAAGAAGCTTAAAACAGGCGTGTCGCTAGGATTAGAAAAAACTTTGTTTTTAAACCCTTCTTATTTCGAAATAAGAACTAAATCTAAAAATCCAGTAAAGTATATAAAATCTGAAGAAAAACAACAAATATTAGTTGAAGCAATTAATAAACAGGCTGAAAGTCAAGGTTTTAATTATTCAATTATAGATGTGTCCTCACTTGAGGAATCAAATGGTGAAAAGTTTAATGATATAGTACAAATTTCTCTTTGGTTAGATGAATTCATGTCTTCTTCTAATATTAGAATGTATCCTTCGAATCATAATGAAGTAATTAAAATTTTAGAGTCTTATAATACAGATAATGTTACATTTATAGGTGCTTTGAATGTGAATAAAGAGTTGCATAGGATTATGTCTACTTTAATGGCTATTCTAATAGCTCCTACAGTTGGTTATACTACTCCTCTTGCAGTTCAATATAGTTTAAATTTTAGATTTCAATCTTTGTTTTATTATACAATAGTTGATGTTAAAAAATTAAAAATTCTACATGAAAATTTAAGTGTATTAAAAATGAAAACTAGTGAAGGTGTAATTAATGCCGAAGTGTATTGGATGATAGAACAAATGAAAAGAAAATATCCATAAGATAAATTAAAGAAAATGAAAAAAATATTATTATTAAAAACATTAGTATTCTTTATATTTATATCAAATAATATTAATGCTCAAAAATATAGTGGATTTTTAGGAAAAAAAACAATCTTAAGTTATAGTGCTAATTATAATTTAAAATTATTTGATTATACGCCTCGAAATCCTGATAACCCTAATTTTATAAATAAAACACTTGGGTTTATTAATGCAAGGCATGAATTAGGAATGGAACTGATTTTGAAAAGAGATTTTTCTATTCAACCCTTTTATTCTTATACCTTTGCAGGAGCTGATAATAATGCAAATAGTTATGGAGAAGTTATACGCTATTATAATTTCAATGCTCATGAATTTGGTATTGGAATTAGAAAATATAGACTGAGAAAAAAGAATACTTCAATTGCTCCTATTGGGAATTATTTTCATTTTAGAGTTTTTGCAAATAATGCTAAATTTATAGAACTACAGTCTAAAGAAAGTGATAATTTTCTCTTTTTTGGAGGAGCATTTGGTTTTGGAAAACAAACTACAATTTTTAAAACCTGGATACTTGATTTTGGGACTTCGTTTGGATATGTACAGGCTATAAACGATAAAGTTAAAAATAGTCGTATTATGGGGGAGGATGTTTATGGTCTAACAGATTCTCCAACATTGCATTTATTTACTAATCATGTTTTAAGTTTCAGAATTGGTATTGGCTTACCACTATTTTAAATTTAAAAATTACTAAAATAATGAAAAATATAATCTTTACCTTATTTTTTTGTTTTTCTTCAATATTTACATACTCACAAGCAGGAGTATATATTACTGAAAATGATTTTAAAAATAATAAACTTGTAGAATTAGGAGAATGCATTTATAATAGTTCCTGGTTAGTAGAATTTAAAAAAGATAGTTTAAGCGAAGTGGTAGTTTATAAGTGGAATGAAATATTTGCGATAAAAGATAATGATGGTAGACTACTGAGAGGAGAATATGCTTTAGTATTAGAGGCAAATATTTGTATATGGGTAAAGACTAATGGAGAATTTAAATTTAATTACGATAATAAAAGAGGTTTTATAGATTTTGATTACCTACCCAAAAAAAGAGAAAGTTTCTATGATAAAAATTATCTTTTTTTTAGTATATCTTCAAAACCAACTTCAAAAATGAGTTTTCTTTCTACTAAAAGTAATAGTTTGTTATTAAGCTTGTTAAAGGAAGAGGATAGGGATTTGTATAATATATATAATGATATTCCAAAAAAGAACTTTTCTAATCAGGTAAATTTGGGAATTAGTATTTTATTTATAGAAAGAAATTCTGACAATATTAAAACGTATTAAATCTTTTATATCTCTACTTTCAATCCCACATAAAAACTTCTTCCCAAGGCTGGTATGATTCCAGGTCCAGGGTATGATGCTGTTCTTCTCGTAAAATATTTTTCGTTTAAGAGATTATCTATACCTCCTGATAGCGTTAAGAATTTCCATTGGTAGGCAGCTGAAAAGTCCATTACTTGATAGGAATTAATCCATCCTCTAGTGGCATTAGAGATGAATTCTGCATTGGTAGCATCACTAAAATGTTGGTGGACGTAAGAATATTGTAATGCCATTTTTAATGATTTCCAAGAAATATTTACTCCTGTTTTGAGATTGATTGGCGGAATGAGTTCTACTTGATTGCCAATAATATCATTAGTGCCTGAAGTATATTTACCACTTATAGCACTGAAATTTATAAAATACCTACAAGCCCAATCACTTTCTTCTTTCCAATATTTAATTAAATTGCTTTCAGCATACATTTCCAAACCTAGAATCCTTGCATTACCGATATTAGTTCTATAATCTACTGTCTTTTCTATTAAAATAGGGTCTGAAATTATTAGGTCTTTTACACCAATTCTATTTTTGTACATTAATAAAAAAGCAGTCATATCGTAGTAGACTTTTTCTTTTAAATTGCCTCTTAATCCAAAATCAATATTATAACCCCTTTCATCTTGTAATAAAGAATCAACTAATAAATTAGGGTTTTGGACGGTCAAATCTGTAAAATTAATTGAGCGATAATTTTGACTAAAATTGGCATACAATTCAATATCATCATTGGGTTTATAACCAGTACCAATTCCACTTAAAAATATAGACCTGTTATTTCCTCTTGCTTCATTGATTTGTTGTTCAAAAATTATCTGCCCTCCAGAAAATACCCTTTGAGTATAAAAGCCCTCCGCTGCTGTTGAAATATATTCCCAACGAATTCCTGGTGTTAGTGTCCATTTATCACTAATATTAAATAAATTTTCAACAAAAAATGCTACATTTTTACTTGGGAATTCATAATCACTATATATACTATTATTATCAATAAAATTAAAATTAGCATCACTGCCATCATCTGCATCTCCTTGTTGTGAAGCAGCAAATCCTCTATATATTCTATTTCCAATTAATAAAGAGTTTTCTTTATCTTTTATAGAATACCTCCATTGTAGACGGAGTTCATTTCCTATGTTTTTATATTTGCCTAGTATCAAATCCCTTTCTCTCAAAGGGTCAGGACGATTGATTGGACCTAAATCTCCAAGGGCATCTCTTCCTGCTAATAAAAAGAAGGTGCGATTATTCAATTTTAATTTGTCATTGAATTTGTAAGTAGCATAAAAAGCCGCCAAATTCCAATTTACAGCAAACCAATTCCGTTCTCTTTTTGATTGGTATGGGTCTTGTTCAAACTCAAAATCCATTAACCCACCAGCTTGTTGAGATAGGTAATTCATATAAGTATATTCCAACCCAATTTTCAATTTTTTGAATACAGTCCAATTGATTTTGGCAAAGGCTGTCTGCTGGTGAAGAGATGAATTAGGGCGTTGTCCATCACTTTTTTTATATTGATAAAAACTATAATAATTCATATTTTTGAGGCTTCCGCCAATAGAATTGAAAGAATTGAATAGCCCAAAAGAACCATAAGTTTGCTCAGTAGTCAATGAAAATGCTTCTTGTCTTTTGCGATTGAGGTGGGTATTCATAATTTTATCCTTGAATACAAAGTTCAATAAACCACCAAACTGAGTTCCAAATTGAAGAGAGGCAGCTCCTCTTACGACCTCTATTCTTCTCAATGCTTGTACAGGAGGAGTGTAATAAGATTCTGGATAACCCAATGCATCAGCTGATATATCGTAACCATTTTGACGAGTGTTGAAATTGGCTGTTCTATTGGGGTCTAAGCCTCTACCTCCAATAGATAATTGTAAACCAGCCCCGTCATTTTCTTGTATATTCAATCCTGCAATTCCTTTAAAAATTTGTCTAGGATTATTACTCGCTACATTAACTTGTATTTTTTCGATTTCAATGAGTTCTGTTTTTTTACCAGCATATAATGCAAAGTTTTCTACATTGTTCAGTTTATGTGTTTCTTGCTCAGATGTTTCTTTTATGACGACTTCATCAATTGTCATTTTAAGGAGGCTAAGATTGAAATTAAATTCATTTTTTTCTTGATTAATTTCTATAATTTTTTTCTCATTAGTATAATTGGTTGCAAAAATATTGATGGTATATTTTCCATAATCTAAGTCCGAAAATAAAAAGATTCCTTTATTATTAGTGTATTTTGTTTGCCCTGTTTCTTCAATAAATATTTCTGCATTGGCTATTGGTTTATTGGTGGATGTATCAGAGATAGTACCTGATAATTCTCCTTTTTGAGCCATGACAAAAAAGGGGATGATATTGATAATTATAATGAATAATATATTTTTCATATTGTAATAATATTCTAATCTTGGAATTTTAATATCCAATCTTTCTTTTTAAATCCATCTTTAAGGTCTAATAAATTAATATTAGAATCAATCAATTTTTTACTGGTTCTACCATTTAAAGCCACATATACATCAGCAGTAACTTTAGGTTTTTTTATATTATATTTACTTTGATAATCTTTGGCTATAATTTGAGCAAATTGTAATATAAAATCTGCTTGAATACTCATTTGTTTTTCTTGAAAATCTGTTAAATATTTGCTATTCAGAACTTCGGATTTTTGTCCACTCGATTCATCTTCTATATAAAATGTAGCTTTTGCATTTTTTTCTACTAGCATAACCCTCCAAGAAAATCTATACCCTTGTTCATGCCACAATACATTACCTCCATAAATCAAATGACGAAAAGGCAGTAGTATTTGAATCATTAAATAAATACCAATAAAATATTGAATGTTTTTATTAAATAGGAAAGGAGAAACAATTTCAATTTTTTTATTATTAATAAAATAATAATACATCTTTTGATGCCAATTACTTGAAAAAAATATTAAGGTACTGGTAATCATTATAAGAGGAAAATATCCGATATTGAATAATGCCCAAGTCATTAAATGAAATATAATAACAAAGATATAAGCAATAGGTCTTGTTTTTTTAATTAATAAAAATACCCAAATAGTCAAATCATAAAAAGCACCACACCAAGAAAAGAAAAAGGCAAACCATTTTTGTTCAAATAAAAAAGATGTAAAAGGAATAATATTTGATTTTTCAGGTAGCCAAATTGCTAATGGCATGGCATTGAATAGCCAGTCACTATGTAATTTGGCAAATCCTGCAAAAAAATAAACCATACATAATTGTGCTATTATGATATGAATACACCAAGCAGGGATAATCGTTTTTTTGTTTTTAAATATATAATTATCAATAGAAAAGTACTGATGAGCAGGTATAAAAATCATTAAAAATGAAAGTAAAATGACGAGGTAATAATGATTGAGATAATTCGTAGCATCAATTAATTCTACATAAGTAAAACTGAGAAAAAAGAGGAAGATGGATATTCTATAAAAAAATCCTATCGCAACGAAAAAAGCACTTATCGCTATTATTATATATAATAAATACATATTTTCTAAGGATAAAACTTGTACCCATTCAAAACCATAAAACTTAAAAAAATATTGGGGTTCTACATATAATTTTTCTATCCAACCATTCCACATGGTTCTCAATGCTGCGATGCACATTAGCAATCCAAAGGTAATTCTAAAAGTAATTAAAGGATAAATATCTTTTTCTTGATAAAGAAATTTCTTTATTAATTCATCGAAATTAATATTTTTAAAAGATAATTGCATTTTCCAGTTTAAACAGACTCTTAATCAGAATCGCTAGGATTATCGATATATGTAATGGCTATACACAGAGCGGATGGCATATCTGTTTTGATATAAACAACTTGACGAGCAATTTCACTATAAGCCGAAACAACTTCGGATGTATGTAATTCAATAGACTGGTCTAGTGGCTTAGGCAATTGTTGAACAGAAGTAATAGCTGATTGAAATTGTTGATTGATAATTTGAGATAGGGGAGTGCCATCTTTTTGAATATTGGCATCATCTAATAAGTCATTTAATCCATTACTTCCATTGCCATTAAAGAATTGTTGTGATGATTCTAGACTTTTAATAAGCAAATCAGATGATATTCCAGAAAAATATCCTTCTAATTTCTCTGGGAAAGTTTCTCCCATTGTAATTTGTCCTGAAGGGATGGCCAATCTATCTCTTTTTGTTCTTTCATATTGTTCATTAAAAGCATTAATCATTAATGATAGTGAAGAACCTGCCGCATTACCTGTATTATTGAAAAATGTAGACTTATATGTTTCCCATTCATTTTCAAAACTGGTGCTCACATTTACTATATTATTGACAACATCATTTAGATAATTTTTATAATTATCATTATTATTATATAAATCAATAATTGCATTATCATCATTCGCTATACCGTACAATAAATAGTCGATAGCAGGCAAACCTGAATAGTAATTATCAGGAGCATTGATATCATAAGTACCCGCTGAAATATTAGCTTCTAATAAACTATAATTAACAGGGAAATTATTTACTTTTTTTACAATTTGTAATGATTCACCAGGTCCAAATGAAAAGGGTTCAATATATTGCCATTGATGATATACAGTAATAAATTGATTGCGTAAATTTTCTAAGTTGGTATAGTTGGGGTTGTTTATGAAAGTATTTTTAAGTTCATTTAAGTCTTCTAACTGAATATTGAAGTTACTTAATTTTGGAGATAAATGATTATTAATAATATCTTCAAAAATCAGACGGGTATCATAATCATAATCACAAGGAGAGGTATTGTTCTTATCACAAGAAAATTGTAATAAGATGAGTAAAAATAAAAAGAATCCTTTATTTTTCATCTAAAAATCGTTTTTAATATCATTGAAGCCATAGTCATTAGCTAGGGCGTCTTTTACTTGATTAATATCTTCTATAGTGGTTTGATAAAAATTCATATTATCAAATGAAGCATTACCACCAATCATTTCTAAATAATTAACTACTTGTATACTCGAAATATTGCTTTGTGGATTGAATTGAACGGCATAAATAAAAGCAACCGCTTCACTCAATGCATGACATCTAATCGCTAAATCATTATAATTATTAATAGCATTATTGAGGTAGTGTAAAGCACTTCCAATACTCACTTTTTCCCATTCTTCTTTAATAATAGCTCTCATATTATCGCGAGTACTATAATCGTTACAAGCTATAGCGGCTCTACCTTCTAAAAAAGCATTCATTAAATGGGTATTTGAACTCAATAATGTATTTCTACCATTGATATACTTACCCCAAAAACGAATATTATCAATAACAGTCGGAAATGCTTTATCAACACCTAAATATCCAAATGCCTCGTCCCAAGCATGCTCCATTTCTGTACCTCTTCCATCGGTAACTTGAGTATTGTCAAGATTCATTTTATCATCTTCCAAATATACTCCTGTAGCTTGATAGAAAAAGCAAGCTCCCATCAATCCTTTTTCAATGATTTGAGCATACTCTAATCCATTTTCATTTACAAAATAAGATTTGCTATTATCTAATGAAGTAATGATACCAGCAGTGCCTTCAGCAGCTGCCCCTAATGATTGGCTATCTTCAGCAGCATCTTGTAATAAATTATCAAAAATAGCTTGTTGACTAGTTTC
>JAHDBK010000559.1 GCA_020630455.1 Saprospiraceae bacterium | reverse complement strand
TTTGTCATCGACGTTTTTATAGCTAATTTACCGCTTTTTTTGACGATTATCTATATTTGATTTATTATATTGATTATCAATGTTTTATTACAAGCGTAGTAGGGGGTCGGTCATTCCACTTTAGAAATTTGGTTTTTTATTCGGATAAATATAACTAGATTTTATCAATTTATTAAAATCTGTTTTTGAGCATAATAGGTATTTGTATTTAGCTAATATTTGTGAGTTTTTCAGGAATTAACTGAGATTTTCATTTTAACACTTTTTCTACTGAGTAGTAACGATTTTCTTATATCGCCGAACGGCGGTGCTGGCGCAATACACACAGATTCACAGCAGCCGAAAGTGAAACAAAAATACAAAACAGTTCACAATTCCCCGAAAGTAGAAGAAAAAAGTGAATTTGTGTGATTGCCGCTAGCACATTGTTGTCTTCTAGTTTTTCAAGCGGGCGAGCCTTTTTTCTTCCAATCTTTATACCAATGTTTCAGATTATTTTACAATTTTTAAATTATCACATCTTTGTCAATATCTCGTTTTTGCCAGACAAGAAATCCAAACTTTTCGGGCTTTTTAGCCCAAACTTTTAACCGAGCAATAGCTAGCATTTTTCAGTCAACGTCTCGTTTTTACCAAGCAAGAACTCGAAATTTTCGGGCTTTTTAGCCCAAACTTTCAACCGAGCAAAAGCTAGTATTTTTCTGTCAACGTCTCATTTTTACCAAGCAAGAACTCGAAATTTTCGGGCTTTTTAGCCCAAACTTCCAACCGAACAAAAGCTAGTATTTTTCTGTCAACATCTCATTTTTCACCAAGCAAGAACTCGAAATTTTCGGGCTTTTTAGCCCAACTTTCAACCGAACAAAAGCTAGCATTTTTCTGTCAACGTCTCATTTTTACCAAGCAAGAACTCGAAATTTTCGGGCTTTTTAGCCCAAACTTTCAGCCGAACAAAAGCTAGCATTTTTCAGTCAAAGTCTCATTTTTCACCAAGCAAGAACTCGAAATTTTCGGGCTTTTTAGCCCAAACTTTCAGCCGAACAAAAGCTAGTATTTTTCTGTCAACGTCTCGTTTTGAACTCCAAAATAGGAGGGTGGCCAAAATTGAAGACAATGACAGGTACAAACAGCGTGTGAACGAATGTGAACATGACTGGCTTGTACAATGTTATCGGCTGCTTTTTTTCAATTTATTTTAAATTATTTCAATGAAACCTATCGGACGCAAAAATTACAGAAGTATTCTTCATCTTTCTAATTCTAAATTAGGGGAAAGGGACTATTTTATCACAGAGGGTCAGGAGCGTATTTTGACAGATAAGAAAAGAGATAAGCACGATAATATTTTAGTCTTTGAAAAATACGACGGTTCTAACGTAGGAATAGCAAAAAAGAACGGCAAAATATTCGCATTAACACGAAGTGGCTATGAGGCAAAAACAAGTCCTTACAAGCAACATCATTTATTTTCTGATTATGTTAATCGAAGAGAGAAAATGTTTTATGACTTATTGGAAGAAGGAGAAAGGATTTGCGGTGAATGGTTGATGCAAGCACATGGATTGATTTATGATATTTATATTGAACCGATTATATTTTTTGATTATTTCAGTCAAAAAAACGAAAGGTATTTGTTTGAAGAACTTGAAGCAAAAGGAATTGAATATGGGCTTAGTTTGCCCCGTCAATTACACGAAGGCGATGCGATTAGTGTTAATTCACTTTTACCCGTTCTTAATCAAAAAACACAATCCATAAAATCAAGAGAATTGCCCGAAGGTATGGTTTACCGAGTTGAGCGAAAGGGTAAAGTAGATTTTTTGGCTAAATGGGTTCGTAAAGATTTTCGAGCAGGAAGATATTGTATCGGAGTTGATTTTGAAGATTTGATTTGGAATATTCCTTTTAGTTAATTTTTTTGAACACGTTTAATTGGTTTCTTTTTATTTGCCGATAACGGAGCGGCGGCTTGCCGCCGCCACAAGGAATCGCAGTGGTGGTCGGTAAGCCGCAGTTCTGTTTTGGGGCTTCGTTACCCCAAATGCGAGCCGCCGCTCCGTTCAGTTCAAGGGCGAAGCCCTTGAACTGAACGAGTGTGCAAATGATGTCGGGCATCTCAACCGAGGAAACCAAACCTAAAACCGATTTAGGCTCACTAATCGACGACACCGAAAATGAAACCGATTAGCTCTAAATGCCCGATAGTCATTTTTGCACAGTGTTATGGCTCGTATTTATATTTTTTTACAGCATTCAATTTACCATTTATATATTCTTCCTCTGTTTTTATTAAGCCATTTTCAAAATATTCTATCCTTCTCAATATTTCATCCCCTCCATGAAGTATTTGCCATCCCTTTACTCCTATTATTTTACGTTTCTTATAGCTTATAGATTTTGACTCTATTAACCTATTTATTGAATCATATTCCAATTGGCTTATTATTCTCCGCTTTTCCTTTCCTTTTATTTTTTTATATTCATAAACCTCCCGAAGTCTTCCATAAGTATCGTAATATAATTTATAATTTTCGTTTCCATGCATCTTTGTTTTAACCTCTTTTATCTTTCCATCTTTTCGTATTTCATATTTCTCTTTTACTATTTTTTTACTTCCTTTCTTTACCCACCATTTTGATAAAAACCCCTCAGCTGTATAATTCTTTTTGGTTTTTCGGGCTTTTTTATTCCAATAGTCCGTGCAAAAACGGGCAAAATTTAAAAACATTAAGCCCTCATTTGCC
>JAHDBK010000558.1 GCA_020630455.1 Saprospiraceae bacterium | reverse complement strand
GAGTAAATAATATCATCTGGAGGAGTTGCAGTAGGATTAGCAATAGTATTATTATCTAAACCTACATTTGGAGCCCATTCGTAAGAGTAACCTCCTGAGCCGCTTGTAGCGGTTGGGCTACCTCCAATAGTTACTGAACCACCAGGGCACACTCCCTGAGGATTACCTGCATCTACTATAGGTGCTACAGAAGGGTTTACGGTTACTGTATGAATATTGCTAATTGCATTCGCTCCACAAGATACAGGTTTTACAATTCTTCTAAAATATGTTGTAATTACAGGAGCGTCGGGAACATAATCTTTATCTATTGCTCCTTCAATATCTGTCCAAGAAATACCATCTGTACTGATTTGCCATTGATATGATAGTGTAACATTCGGATAAGGCGTTTTAACCCCTCCATACACCAAATTAGGTAGAGGGTCTATAAAATCTACTTCTGTTCCTTCAATCAATGCTGTAGAACCGTTGAAGCAAATGGTTTGAGAAGTGTTAAGAAGCGTATTGGCAGTTATATCTCTACACAATTCAAAAACCCAGATACTACCAATTACAGAAGCTCCATTTAAATTTTCTTGAAAGGCTCCTTCCGTTGCAAATGAAGGAGAACTATTTTGATTGAAACCAACACCTACTACTTCATTATTAGTAGGGTCGTAAATAATTTTTTCAAAGAAAGAGTTATAATAGGTAGAGTAGTTGGTTTCTCCAGTTAGTGCATCTAACCATACAAACATATGATATCCCACATCTTTTTGTAAGGCATCAGCAGTAACTTCAGCATCTGTTTCTGTATTTCCATAACAAGCAACAAATACATGGTTGTCTTCTACATGGAAATCTCCATCCCAAGGTTGTATAATATCACTAAATCCTCTAGACCAAACTAGGTTTGAGCCATCATCACTTATACAGGCGATATAACCCAACCAACCACTAGAAGGCGTTGGCGTGCCAGGAGGAAGAGGAATATCATATACGCCACTACTAGACCAAGATTCTCCAGCCACAATTATATCATTGTTGTCATTAATTTCTAAAAAATAAATATCATCATCTCCCTCTGCACCTCCAAGATAAGTTGAAAATAAAAGATTGCCATTAGGGGCAATTTTAAAAATGGCTAAATCATCATTTCCTTGACCATTGTCGTTGTAGGTTTCATCATATGCTCCTGTAGTTACAGGGAAATCAGGTGAATTCATATTGGTAGAAACACAGATATTATCATTGCCATCTATTTTTGCAATTAATTCATGTTCTCTTCCACTCCCCCCTAAATAAGTCGCAAAATTAGCAGTACTTAAATTAGGACTTAAACTAATAATAAAACAATCATCTTGTCCATTATTATTAGCTTGAATAGCATTGCTTGTAGTGGTGAATTCACTACCTTTAGCAATTCCTACACCAATGATATTTCCATTACCATCTTGCATGATTTGAGAAAGCCAAAGTCCTTCACCAACATAAGTAGCGTATTTCATTTTACCATTATCATCTAAAACAATAATGTACCCAGTATGATTTCCGTTCGAACTAGCTTGGTAGGAGGTGCTATGTGTTGTTAAATTTTTAGCATCTAAGGATAATACTAGTTCATTATTACTATTTAAAAATGTATTGAAATAACTAGATAAGCCATTATTATTATCATCTCCAATGAACGTGGAATATATTAGACTAGTTAAATCAGAAGTCATCTTAAAAGCAAAAGCATCTTTATAGCTTCCATTATCACCATGTATAGTTTGAAAAGACCCTGAAGTAGTTGGAAAATCAACAGATTTAGTAGTTCCTACTACATATATGTTATCATTATTATCTAATAGTATAAAGTCTCCATCATCTGTAAAATATTCTGCATCTGTACCTCCAATATAAGTAGAAGCTATTAATGTACTCCCATCAGTAGAGAATTTTGATACAAAAAAATCATATTGAGTACCTGTGTCAGATTTATTAGTTTGGAATGCTCCTGGTGTAGTGGGTAGATTAGTAGATCTAGTAAACCCTACACAAACATATTCTCCCAGACTATTAATTTTTACATCTTTAATGTAAATATAGTTGTTGCCTGTTAGTAATGAACTCCATTTTACAACAGTAGGGTCAATGATTAGGGGTTCATTAGTATTATAATCACCGATTTCAAAATATAAATAATTATTTTCAATAATGTAGGTTGTTGGAATTTCAATTTCTTTTCCATCAATTATTTGGTAAGTATAAGGTTTAGATTTTTCTAAATTTCCTAGAGGAGTTTTCATGATAAGGTTTCCTTCATCATCAATTCTTAATTCTTCTAAACCTTCCATTTCTAGATAAATGTCTTTAGGATTACCACCAGGATAGACTATGAAGTCATACTCCATAGTTCCTTGCCCTTTTCCATAAAAACGAGCATCAATATTATTGTAAATATTATTGTAACGAAGTTCTTTGTATGTTTTTACATTTTTTTTATGCTTAGAAAAATCATTTCCAATCATATAGTTAAAACTTTGAATTTGTTCATCAATAGGACTAATTTCATAATCACTATTAGAATTATGAAAAATCATATTATATACAAATCCTTTTTCGTCTTGGTCTTTTTCGTCTTGTTGACGAATATATTCAATTCGCTCTTTTCCTTTTAGTTTTCTACGAGTTTCAAGTTCTAAATCTCTTTGAAAGGAATCTTTCCCTTTAGGAACTTCTAAAACACCAATACTAATTCTATCTTTTAAGAAACGAATAGAAGATTGGGTATTCCTTG
>JAHDBK010000557.1 GCA_020630455.1 Saprospiraceae bacterium | reverse complement strand
AAAATACTAATTTACCTTTCATAAAAAACTTTTCGTAATAACGTCTAGTAATGAATACAGTGTTATGAGTAAATTAACCTTCCAGATTGCTAAAAAAAAGTGCTTCGCCATTACAGCGAAACACTTCAACTAAACACTAAATTACTACTATTTATTTATTATTAATTTTTGCGGAGGATATATATTACCATTGTCAGCTACAAACTGAACAATATAAAATCCTCTTTCAAATTGATCTAATTGTATGTGAACGGTTTGTTCACCTTTGTCTAAGCTAATTGATTTCTGCATAATTGTTCTACCTGATACATCTCTTAGCATGATATATCCATCCATTTCGTAACTAGGATTGAAAACTAAATTGAGTTCATCTTTAGCTGGGTTAGGATAAATACTTTGAATGAGTTCCTTGTTGCACTTTTCTGTTTTCAGGGAAACAATTTTCAATAGTCTTTCTGTACCATCAAGATCTACTTGACCTAATCTATAATAATTTGTAGATAAAGGTTCATCGTCTATAAAATTATAATTGATTTGCCTTACACTATTATTAGCGGCTTCTATTACATCAAGAGGTTCAAATTCATAGCCATCATAACTTCTATAAATTACAAAATGGCTGCTGTTTTCTTCAGATGCAGTAGTCCAAGTCAAATTTACAGTACAATCGTCTTCTTGTTTAGCATCAAAAGAAGTTAATTCAACAGGAAGTAAAGAGTCACAATTGCCATCACTATTAGTATCTATATTAATATTTAAGGTTAAGTCTAATTCACAATTTCTACCTGCAAAAGCATCTACTAAAATATAATAAGTCGTACTGGGTTCAAAGGTAATGTCAGTAAAATCTGCTACTGAACCATTGACTATAATATCAGCACAAAAGATTTGATTAGCTTTCCAATTGGCAGGAGTGAGGCATGTACTTGTTTTATATAAAGCAAATTGAGCTCCAGCAGTACTAGGTCCTGTCCCTACCACAATACACGAAACATTGCTTACAGTTAATTCGACTGGTGTTCCACTACATATATCGCTAGGAGTAGTAAATTTATACCAAATAGTACTTTCCAATTGGGTGATATCACTCGTTGTTGATTCTGTTGGAAAACAAGTGCCATCTGTTACGGGATTGCCACTTGAAATAGCGGGGTCAGTTTCATTCGGTTCTCCTGTAACCCTAAAGGTATTGCAGTGATATGTTCCTCCACTACTGATATCCAATGCATCTGCACAAAAATCAGCACCGTTAGGACCAATGACTTCACATGTAGTTACTGAAGCATTCCAACCCGTTCTATCAACTCCTGCATCAGAAATTAATAAAAAAGTCAAGCAGCCGCTTGAATTACTAGGCATAGCTCTTAGTCTTCCCATAGGGTTGGAAGCCCCTTGGAAGATAGAATGTAAAGGAGCCGTAGTTGAATTTCCATCAAAAACATATAATGCGTCAAAATATTCCTCAAAATCTGTTGTGCCCATATCTACACAGATGACATCAGTACAAGCAACTTCTGGGCAAAACGTCCAAGTAGTAAGTTGATTATTACCATAATCTGCACCAGTTCCACCTGGGTCAGTGAATGTGACTGTACTACCACAAGTAACAGTTGTTGTTCCGTTATCTATTACATCATTTGTAGTATAAATATCTATTAAAAAACCTGCATTATGTCCACTCATACCCGTTTTCCATTCTAGAGTTATTTCTCCACTTGTTGATTTGAAATTACCAAATCTATAATCAGTTGAAAGGCTTATTCCTATCACATTATTGACTAAATTACCTCCATCATATATTTTTAAATAATCATTAATATCTGAATTAGCACAATCTGATGCCGTTTCTGAAGTAGCAGGGCAGATAGTAGTTGCACCAATGGCTACAGGTTCTTCTTTTAACCAAATTTGACAACCAGCTGGTACTTGAAATGTTACCGTTTTGGTGTCGTTTTGGTCTAAATATTGCGAACTAGTAGAACCATTATTATCTCTAATAGTATATAAAACGGTATTTAAAGTACCACAATCCAATGTAAAAGTTTGATTATTGACGTCATCAATATTAATTACAGAGGTAGTTTCTGTAATATTGATTGAAGTAATATTAATTTGGGCATTATTATTACAATTGAAATCAAATAAGCGAATCCATATTTTTCCACCTGCAGGAACAGATAAAGCAGTAACATCAATAGTAGCATCTCCGTCTGTTCCTTCATTTTCACAATCTAACTGGGTGAATGTACCACTACAAGTATTGTCACTAGAAGAATAGAGTACTAATGTAGCATCTATATCGCCTCCGATTATAGAAGTAGCATTGATGTCAAAGTTAACAGGTACAGGTGCTGTATTGGTAAATACATACCAACCATTCACGCAGCCATTTGCTGTTGTATAGGCTCCGCATGAAGGCGTAGGACCATAATCTCCTGTAGTGCTTCCAGAGTCTACTAGGATACTAGAATTGCCTGTACTAATTGTAGCTGCGGTGCAGGGAGTACTTCCTTGAGCAGATAGATTGTTGTAATTGAATAGTAAGCATAAAGCTACTATTAGTAGAGTTGTGTAATGAGCTCTCATAATGTTTAGTTTTCAGTATGTTTGTTTTTTAGCTGAATAAAATAATAAAGAGAATTCTTTATTATTTGGGTGATTCAAAATGTGTGAGTCAGCTAAAAACTAAGAGTATGTTTAAATTTTAATCTTTATGATAATCAAGATATTAAGAACTTGTCTTTATAAATATTTTATCGTTTATCCCGATAAA
>JAHDBK010000556.1 GCA_020630455.1 Saprospiraceae bacterium | reverse complement strand
GAGTTAATCCAGAATATGCTGCGCTCTATGAAAGCTCTGGCAATTCAACGCTTTCCTTAGAAGAACCACCTTCTAATATTGTAAATGGACTAGGAATATTTACTGGAATGAGTAGTGATACTTTGTATTTGGAGGTGGTCAAAATTTAATCAAATTTTATGCTCTATAGGAGTACTCTTGTTTTGTGTTAATGTTGTAGAACGGCTGCGGCGGTCTCGCATACTCGCAGGTGGGGCGTGTAGCCACGCTTGCCGTGCTATGCTGTGTTATGTCCATTTTCTTTTTCTACCTTTTCAAAATGCTCCCAAATTACTTCTTTCGGATAGTACACTACATTGTGCATAGTCGAAAGGCTGATTGATTTATTGTCATCAAAAGCGACCCAATAATCTTGTCCCGTAAATTTATGTTTTAATTGAGTTCCGAACCAAACTCATAGGCTTCGCCTATAAAAAATACAATTCTAAGCTGTTTTTAGTATAAAGTATTGCTCCACAAAAAAACCACCATTCTACATTGAGTTGCGGAATGACGCATTACATGGTCTCCGAAGCTTTGCACCTTGCCGTTACCAGCAACGCACATTCGGATAGGAAACTTTTAGCTATATAAAAGGTCATAGCGTTCCCCTTTTACTTTTCCTGATTATTCAATGGGGATGGTATGACAATATTTTGAGGGGCTTCTTGTCGCACCCACATATGCAATGTTGTGTGCTGTGTATTTTTATTGAATATTATGGCTTCCAAAATGGTTCTTTATCTATTATAGCTTTTTGAATTTTCTTTCTTAAATATGGCTTCAATTCGTCTTTATTCTCTAATAATTTTACAAATTCTTGTAAATCAAATAAAACTAATAGTGCATTTCCAGTTAAAGCATCTTTTGCAGCATTCAATCCAGAAGGTGTATATCCTGAAGTAGATATATAAATTCCATGTGCTTGACTTCTATGGTAAATTCTTCCTAAATGTGCAAATATATCTTGATTACCTATGGGATTTTTATGCCATTTCATTTCTACTAAATATATTTGATTATCAATTTCTATAACTCCATCAATTTGCTCAATTATACCGTCTCCTTCTTCTCCTGATCTATGAAATGCATCTCTAATTAATACTTTATTTACCGTAAACAAATCATTTAAAACTACTTCTAATTTTTTCCCTCTAGTTTGAGGATTTTTTTCCGCAAATAGAGAGTAAAATTCATCTTTTATTTTATCAAGTTTTATATTTCTTTTTTTTATTTCTTCAACTTTCTTTGTATAATCCTCAGATTTTCTTTTTCTTTCTGCCTCTCTTTCTTGGTTCATTCTTGTAAATGAATCCTTAACATTTACAATACTCCTAATTTCTGAAACAAATCCCTTTGCTTTCATCCTATCATTTTCCCAGCAATTTGTAAAAGATTCAAATTCTGTAATCCTTTTTAAAAGTTCTCGTCTTTCTCTTAAATATTTATCAGATTTAATATTGATCCTAGTTAATATTGTTCTAGTAATTTCATATTTATTAATGTTATCCTTATCAAAATCAACTCTATGTTGTAAATCTTTTAATAGATCATCTTGTATTCCAGCACCTTTAAAAAAAAGAATTACTCCTTTCTTCGATTTATTCAATAATGGAATACAATTTACTAATAAATCAAATAATTCTGGTGGATAGTGAAATATATCTGTTTGACTCATTGCTTTTTTTTGAATCACAAATATAACAAAAAAGAAACATATTTATTGTCATTTTATTCCATAGCACACAACGTCCCCGGCTAAATGCAGTTGGCTGGCATACAGCCAATTGCCATTTTAGCCATTGTTAGCGGCTGGCTTAATTTCAATATCTTTAATCTTACTTTCTTTTATTAGTTTTACAATTCCATCTTTTTTTGGCTCAATAAATTCTGCTAATTGATTAACTGTATTTATTGGTAAATTAGATTTTTCCTGCAATTCCAGAAATTTTTCTACATTTTGGATACGCTTAGTCCGTAAATCTTCTTTCAATAATTCATATTCAATTTGCTTTAATTTGGCATTTTGTTTATACTCAATACTAGCAAAAATAAATTCTCGTATCTCTTTTAGAATTGCACCTATTCCTAAAATATCAATACTTCCTGGTGAAGCATAACTCACCTTTAATAATCTTAAATCGCCAAACATTCTTATATTATCCTGATGAGTAATTATTTTTTCTATTTCTTCATTACTATCTAACATCTTTAATAATATAATTGCAGCTTTCACTTGGTACATAATATTAAAATTTATCATAAACTGCCCCATTTCAGCTAAGTTCCAAGATTTATCAATTTTAATTGATGCAATATTGTAAAGACTATCAAAATCTATTATCTCGGCTTTTCCTTCAAGATTATTTATTTGTGATTCAATCAAATCATCTTCTGAAAAAGATACTGTAGATTTTCTCTTATGTCGTAAATTGTATAACCATCTCTTTTTAGTTATAAAGTATATGTATGTACTAATCTTAGATTTGAGTTGAAAATTTGGATTTCTTATATTTTTAATTAAAGCTATTAAGACTTCTTGAAAAATATCCTTTGCATCATCTTCATTTCCATTATTATCCAATATGAATTTTCTAACCATTGGATAAACCTCTTTATATAAGTAGCTAAAAGTTTTTGAATCCTCATTTTTTAACCCATCAACTATTTTTGAATCACTTAATCTCATTTCGTTTTTTATTTTGTTTTTTTTGCTTGCCGCTAACTTCTAAATATACTCCTCTATTAACCTATT
>JAHDBK010000014.1:10844-17428 GCA_020630455.1 Saprospiraceae bacterium | reverse complement strand
AATTTCACGTATATAAAATACTACCTTTTATATACGTGAAATTATGGTTAATGTTGTTAAATATCATGCCAATTCAATGATGTATTTAACAAAAAATAAAATATGTAAAAAAAACATATATGAAATAGGTTTTAATTTTTACCCTCGCAATTTTCATTTTTGCAAGTGCCATAAAAATTTAAAGAATGGAAATTTATATCAAATCCATAATGTTCAGACACGACATCTCTAATGTTTTGAATTCTAGGGTCGCAAAATTCGAGTATTTTATTGCAATCAGTACAGATTAAATGGTCGTGTTGTCGATATGAGTATGATTTTTCATAAAAGGAAAGGTTTTGGCCAAAGTGGTGTTTTCTAACCAAGGAACATTCAGCTAATATGTCAAGGGTGTTGTAGACAGTTGCTCTACTGACTTTAAAGCCATTGCCTTTCATGTCTATGTATAATTGTTCTGCATCGAAGTGGTCATTTCTACTATAAATCTCTTCTAATAAAGCAAAACGTTCAGGTGTTTTACGCAGTTTCTTTTCTTCTAGAAATTTTGCAAAAATATCTTTTACTTTTTTTATTTGTTCTTCCTGTGTCATTACTATGATCTATGTCCTAAATGAAGTGTTAGCAAAAATAAAGAATTTTTTTTATAATTAAATAAATTTTAGTTATAAAATTTATTTAATTAAAGCTATGTATAAAATTCATTAAACTTGAAGTCAATATTTTAAGCAATAAAAATGTAGATATACTCTAATAACAAAGTTTAAAGCTTATTGTTGATGAGTATATTTTTAAATATGCTCTAAACAAATTTATTCAGATATACACCTATTAATATGATGATTGTTGATATTATTAAAAAAATATAAAATACAATCCTTGTCATCAAGGAAACCTTCAATATTTTCTCGTTATTTTTAAATAAAAATAAAAGAGAAGAAAGAAAAAGTGAAACAGAAAAAATGTTTAAAGATATAGATGTTAATAAAAAATAGGTGCTAATCGGTTTAAAAATACCAGAAATCTCAACAAAATAAGAACTAATTGCGTATACTAAAAAAGCTAGACTTAGATAAGTTAAAGGAATAGATACCAATAAGCTACTCAAGCCAATAAAAAAATAATATTTAAACAAATTATTCATGTTTATGGATGCTGTTTTTATCATTAAATATATATGTAATATATTGTATTGTTTAAAATTATAATATATATTTGATTTGATTTTTTAAAATTTATTAAAAATAAACATTTAATTATGTACGGACTAGTAAATAAAGCTGCACAAGATTTTGTAATTAAAGGTCATGGTTATGATGTTTGGCAGATTATTAAAGAAAATGCTAAAGTAGAGGAGGAAGCTTTTGTTAGTATGCAAGCCTATCCTGATGAAATTACTTATAATATTGTTGGGGCAGCTTCTGAACATTTAGGCATTGATGCTGGGGATATTCTAGAAGGATTTGGAGAATATTGGATAGAATTTTCTATGGTAGAAGGCTATGCACATTTATTAGATTTAGCGGGCAGGTCTTTTCCTGATTTTCTAAATAATTTAGATAATATGCATTCACATATCGCTCAGTCTTTTACAGAATTACGACCACCTTCTTTTTATTGTGAAGAAATAGATGATGAGACTTTTAGGTTTGAATATCATAGCGATAGACCAGGTTTGGCAAGATTTGTGGTAGGATTATTAAAGGGCTTAGGTAAAAGGTTTGGTATTGAAGTAGATGTTAATCATTTAGGCAATATAGAAGAGAAAGAAAATAGCCATGAATATTTAATTAAGTATCATTCTAAATAATATTGGTTAGAAATCATAACATATCAGAAGGCAATCATACTTTTTTAGATGATTTATTTCCATTCCATTTGGTAATGGATAAGGACTTAATTATTCAAAAAGTAGGTACTTCTATGCATAAGTTGTTAGAAATACCTAAAGGGAGTATGTTTTATGATTTCTTTTCAGTGGAAAGACCTTTAAGAATAGATGATTTTGAATCATTTATAAAACATCAACCCTCTTTGTTTATTTTTAAAGCTTCTTTAAAAGAGCAATTAAAGTTTAGGGGACAAATGTATCATGATAAGCTCAATAATACCATTTGTTTTTTAGGGAGTCCATTATTGAGGAGTTTTACTGATTTGAATGATATTAATTTGAATTTACAAGATTTTGCTGTGCATGATTCGATTAGTCATTTTCTCTTTGCTCTGCAAATACAAACTTCAGCTTTACAAGATGCTCAGTTATTAGCAGCTAAACTCAAAAAAAATAATAAAGCACTCAAAGAGGTGAATGAATCTCTTGATACTTTTACTTATAGATTAACCCATGATTTGAGGGCTCCTGCTATTAATATTAATAATATGTTGAATATGCTTCAACGTGAAATGGGTATAGATGTAGAAACTAGAGCAGATAAAATTCTAAATTATGCTTTTAATTCTTCTCAAAAATTATTAGAAACGATTAAAGATTTCTTAGAATTATCACGTTTAGAAAAGCAAAATGATATTCAAGCTGAAAAATGTAGTCTAAGAGAATCATTCAATTTTATTCAAGAAAGTTTACAACAAAGTATTGATGAATCAAATGCGGTTGTTAATGTCGATTTTAGTACAATTGATACGGTATATTTTATAAAAGATGATTTGAGAAGTATTTTTCAAAATTTGCTAAATAATGCTATTAAATATAAATCCGAAAAAAGAGACCCTGTCATCCATATTCATTCGACGTATAAAAACAACAAAGCATTGATTATATTTTCAGATAATGGTAGAGGAATGGATTTAGAAGTATTTAAAGATAAAATATTTACGATGTTTAGCCGTTTTCATGCAGATTCAGGAATTACAGGCTCAGGTATTGGATTGTATTTAATCAAAAAAATATTGAATAAATACGATTGTAATATAGAAATAGAGAGTGAAATTGATAGAGGAACTACATTTAAATTTGAATTACCATTAAAATAATACGATGAAAGCTATAGAAAATTTATCTAAAATATTATTAGTTGATGATGACGAGGTCAATAATTTTTATAATGAGTCTGTATTGACCATGGAATTGGGGTTTAAAGGAGAAGTCGCTGTTTGTAATAATGGAAGAGAAGCACTAGACTATCTAATAAATCAAGAAAAACTTAATCAATCTAATCCAAATAAAAATCATACTCCAGATTTGATATTTTTGGATATTAATATGCCCGTTATGGATGGTTTTGAGTTTTTGGAAGAATATGCTAAATTGCCAGAGTCTACCAAAGCCAAAATCGTGATATGTATGTTAACCACTTCTCTAAATTCTTCAGACGAAAGGAAAGCATCTCAATTTATAGAAATAAAAGAATATGTCAATAAACCTTTAGATAAAGAAGGTATATCCGAAATTATAGAACAATTTTTTGGAGTAAAACAACAATGATGGGTTTAAGAAATTTTTGACCAACCCTTAGTTTTCTTTTGATAATTTTGCATGAATATTTTAATAGGCAAATGTTCAGGTTTTCCAAAAAGAACATCACTATCTAATATTTCTTCTGCTTGGTGTCGTGCTGCTTGTAAAATTTTTCCATCTTTTGCTAAATCAGCTAACTTAAAGTTGATGATACCACTTTGTTGAGTTCCTTCAATATTCCCTGGACCACGCAATCTTAAATCTGCATCGGCGATTTCAAAACCGTTATTGGTTCTACACATGGTTTGGATGCGTTCTCTACCATCATTTGAAAGTTTATCTCCAGTCATTAAAATACAATAAGATTGTTCTGCTCCACGTCCTACTCGTCCCCTTAATTGATGGAGTTGAGATAATCCAAATCTTTCTGTATTTTCTATAACCATGACGGAAGCATTAGGAACATTTACTCCAACTTCTATTACAGTAGTTGCCACCATTATTTGTGTTTCGCCTTTTACAAAGCGTTGCATTTCAAAATCTTTATCTTTGGCTTTCATTTTGCCGTGTACAACACTTATCTGATAATCAGGCTGAGGGAAATCCCTCAATAAAGCTTCGTATCCTTCTTGTAAATTTTTTAAATCTAATTTTTCTGATTCTTGTATTAATGGATAAACTACATATACTTGTCTTCCCTTGGCTATTTCTTGCTTCATAAAACCTAATACTCTCAATCTACCACTTTCATATTTGTGGATGGTTTGTATCTCTTTTCTTCCAGGAGGTAACTCATCAATAACAGATACATCTAAATCACCATAAATAGTCATCGCTAAAGTCCTAGGAATTGGCGTAGCGGTCATGACTAAAATATGAGGAGGATGGGGTTTGCTTTTTTTCCATAATCTACCCCTTTGCTTAACACCAAATCGATGTTGTTCATCAGTAATAGCTAATCCTAAATTTTTGAATATAACAGGGTCTTCTAATACGGCGTGAGTGCCAACTAAAATATGTATCTCTCCATTTTCTAAAGCCTCTAATAAAGCTTGTCTTTTTTTGCCTTTCACACTGCCCGTCAAGTATCCAATATTGATATCTGTTTCTCCTAGATATTCATGAATAGATTCAAAATGTTGTTGTGCTAAAATTTCGGTTGGAGCCATCAAGCAGGTCTGGTAGTTATTGTCTAATGCAATCAACATACACAATAATGCAACCATTGTTTTTCCACTTCCCACATCTCCTTGAAGAAGTCTATTCATTTGCCTACCACTTCCTATATCTTTTCTGATTTCTTTGATAACTCTTTTCTGTGCATTTGTTAATTCAAAAGGAAGTTTTTCATTATAGAAATTTAAAAAATAATCGCCTACCTTTTCAAAAGGGTAGCCTTTTATAGTATTTTTTCTGTTCTTTTTTATTTGTAATAACCTTAATTGTAAAAAAAATAATTCTTCAAATTTTAAACGTTGACTCGCTTTTTTTAATTCAATTGGATGTGAAGGGAAGTGAATGTGTTTTAAAGCAGTATATCTATTAGGGAATTTATATTTATCAAGCATGTATTGAGGCAAAGTTTCAATAATGTCTTTTTCCTTTATTTTATCAAAAATAGCAGCAATTACTTTGCGTTGTCCTTTTGCATCCAATCCTTTATTATTGAGTTTGTCTGTGCTGGGATAAACTGGCGCTAGAGTTTGAGCAGCTGTTTCACTTTGTTGGGCTGCTAATTCAATTTCAGGGTGAGGAATACTGATTTTTCCTTTAAAATTATTTACCCTACCAAAAACGATATATTCTCCTCCTATTTGTAAACTTTTTTGTAACCAATTTGCTCCTTTAAACCAAACTAATTCTATAGCTCCTGTATCATCTCTTAAAACGCCACTCAGCCTTTTTCCTCTTCCTTGTCCTACTGTATCTAACCGTCTTAATATTCCTTTGAGTTGTACATTTTCTCCATCTGTATATGGCCCAATATCTTTAATTTGATGAAAGGTCGTTTTGTCAACATAACGAAAAGGAAAGTGCATTAAGGCATCATTATAAGTAAAAATACCTAATTCTGTTTTAAATAATTCTGCCCTTTGAGGACCCACCCCTTTTACAAATTCTATTTTGGTTTCTAATATCGACATTATATACAAAGATAAAGAAATTTCTTTATTTATTGAATTTATTTTCCAACAAAACAAAAATATATTTTTTAATTATATATGTTAATTTTTATTAAATGCAATTGTTTTTATAATTACTTCTATATGAATGAATTATATCTGTTTTTTTATTTTAATTTATAGTTTAACTAAAAGTTTAATGTACTGATTATTAGTTATTTATAAATTTTGTAACTGTGTTATTACTATTAATATAACAATTGAAATTGGTATGATTGTTGGTGTCTTTTGTATATATTTTTAATGAACATATAAAAACTATGACAAAACTAATACGATACGTTTTGATTATAATTCTATTGCATAATTCTCAAAGTATCTACTCTCAAACATGTACTGTAAATGCAGGGGTTCCTTATGCAATGTGTGAGGATGAAGCTGAAATATGGACATTATTTGGAAATGCAAATGATCCAGGAGGAAACCCTGTGCCTGTAGCCTGGTCAGTGGTATCTGAACCCATAGGGAGTAATGTAAATATAGATAACCCAAATAATTTGGTGACTACGGTTTCAAATGTGATTATACCAGGTCAATATATATTTGAAATATTAGGTACTTGCCCTGATGCCTCAGGAACTACGACAGATAGAGTAATTTATAGATTAGATGCTACAATTCCCAATCCACTTTTAAATCCTTCTTATGAATTTTGTACTTCAGGGACTATAAGTGTCCCTAGTCCAGACCCAACTGTTATGTACAGCTGGGTAGCCATTGAGTTTGATGAAAAGGAAGAACTAGGTATGAACTTCACGAATAATGGTTCAAGCATAGATATATCTGTAGATAGATTTTTTCCTGGAGGAATTGGAAAATTAATACTTATTTCTCAAAGAAAATCTTGTATTAGAAGGGATACTGTTGATTTATATGTTATTAACGAAGAACCTGCTGATGCAGGAGATGATGTATATATATGTGGGACAGAATGGGTGAAGACTCCAGAGTTTGTTGAACTATTAGATGATGACGAATATAGATTTATG
>JAHDBK010000014.1:0-10744 GCA_020630455.1 Saprospiraceae bacterium | reverse complement strand
CCAGGTGATACGATAAGGTGGTCATTAGAAAACTTCTTTACGGATTGTGGACCTAATTTCACCCTTCCAGAACCTAATCAATTAGTGGCAGTAATACCTACTGAAGGTATTTGTAATAGATGTCATTTAATAGCAACGTATGAGTGTGCTTCCAGTCCAGGTTGTGGAGATGCTATTGAGTTTCAATTTTTTAATTATGACTTGGATATTCAAACCCAAGATGGATATGCTTGTTCTCCTGACGGAAATCCAGTCATGTATTCTGTTTCTAGGGAAACAGGGGGTTATTATTATATTGATGGGGACGCATGTTATAGTAATTTATATTCTTTTACAAGAGTAGTGGATTCTCCAAGTTTGGTTGAAGGAACTCAATATAATGGAACAAATTTAACCTTGCCTCTAGATATTGGAGTTCATCAATTTGAGTATGTAGTTGTTTCAAGGAACGAGTATTTTAATCAATTTGGTTTGGGTGAACAATTGTGTGAAAAATCGCTACCTGTTACTATTTCGGTATTAGGTACTGCTCAAGCAGCTAATGCAGGGACAGATGCTATATTGCCATGTGGGCAAGATTTTGTTACTTTATCGGGGAATGACCCTAATTTACCAACTCCAACGGGTGCTACTTCTTCGTGGAGTTTTGTGTCTGGACCAATAGTGCCAACTATTTCAGATGTGAATCAATTGGACTTAAACGTATCTGATTTGGTGCCTGGTGTATATACTTTTAGGTATACAGTAGGTAATGCTGCTTGTGGTTTTATAGACGATGAAGTAAAAGTAGTAGTTTCTAACAATCCTCCAATATCTAATGCTGGTCTTGATGATGTTATTTGTTTTGGCGGAAGATATTTTTTAAATGCTAATAATACTTTTAATGCAATAGGAACTTGGTCGGTTAGTCCTTCTTTAGGAATTACTTTTGGTGATGTTAATGACCCTTATACCTATGTTGAGGGAATGGTTGCTAATACAGTTTATACATTTACTTGGAGTTTAATAAATGGTTGTGGTTCGGATACAGATGATGTTGTGATTACAACTACTAATTCTGAAAATAATACAGCAGACGCAGGTCCAGATATTTGTCAAAAAGGTAATGATATTTTTAATTTAAATGCTGCTCCAATTACTGTAGCAGGAGCGACAGGTTTATGGCAAGTATTAGAATCTTCAAATACCTCAGGTTATAGCTTTGGAGATGCTACTTCACCCACTACAACATTTAATGCTCCTGGTTCTTCCTCTAGTTATACTTCAGTTTTGTTGACATGGACGGTAACCTCTCCAGGTTGCGATATTCAAGTTGATACACTTTTATTAACACACAAACCTTCTTGGATTTCTGATACTCCAGGTATTTATTATCAAGATTTTTGTGATGGAACAGGAACGACTGTTACACTAGATTATGATAATTTATGGCAAAATGATTTTAATTGGGAAGAAAATTATGAAGGTCCTGCAGGAGTGACTTTCCTGACTCCATTAGACCAAGAACAAATAGATGTATCTTTTGCATATCCTGGTGAATATGTTTTTTATATTAATAAAGGTTGGGCAGATTGTGCAGTGAAAGATGAAGTAATTGTAACAGTTACACAAAGCGAACCTGCAGTTTCTGCAGGTCCAGATGTTGTCTTATGTAATCAATATTCCTATCAAATGCAAGCTAGCATAGCTCCTTATGGAGGCGCTTGGTTTAATATTGGAACTCCTGGTGGGGATGCAAGTACAATTGCTAATTATACATATTCTGACCCTACTGACCCCAATACTACTATTACATTTAGTAATATAGTTGGAATGGATGATATGGCTGGAGATTATGTTTTTGTTTGGGCAACATACCCAGAAGAATATTATAATAAAGGCTGTTTTTCTTACGATACAGTAACAATAACTATTGTTGAAGATGCTAATGCTAGAAATGATATTTATTCTTGTAATGAAGGACCTATAAATCTGATAGGAAATGCAGAGGGTGGACAGTGGACTTTTGTCTCTGGTCCTACAACTCCCATTTTAATTAGTGAAAGTGCTAATGGACAAGTCGTATTATATGACGGTTTTTCTGTTAATGGTAATTATAATTTTGAATATACCATCAATTCAGTTGATTGTGGTACCTCTACCGACCAAATGCAAGTGATTATCCAAAAACCAGAAAGTAATGCAGGAATAGACGAAATTGTTTGTAGTGAAACAGTTGAACTAGTAGGAAATATTCCTTCAAGTCCTTATTCTGTAAAGTGGACTGTAATGAGTGGTGGAGGTGGTTCTTTTGTAGGAGGTATTGACAATGAAACTACTGTTAGTTATGAAACAGTTAGATATCAAGATACTATTTTGTTTCAATATGCTGTAACAGTTGAAAATACAGGCTGTACTGCTTTGGATACCATTCAAATTATTGGAGGATTTAATGAGCCATTATTGTATTCATATACACCCATTAATACTTGTGGTATAAATGAAGGTAGTATAACATTTTATAATTTATATCAAAATACAGATTATGATTTGGAATATACTATAGATGGTGTGAGCGCTGGTATTTTTTCATTCACTAGTTCGAATACGGGTACATATACTTTAAGTTTTTTGAGCCCAGGTTTATATGAAAACTTCGTATTCACCAATCCTTATTCATGTGATGTGTCAATTGTAGAACCTATATTGTTGACGAGCCCCTGTTTGCAAAATATAGGTAATTATGTTTGGTATGATGTTAATGGAAATGGGATTCAAGAAGGAACAGAGAATGGTGTAGAGAATATAAGTGTATTTTTATATGAAGATAAAGATATGAATGGTATTCCTGATGGTGATTACATAGAAACAGATACAACTTCTTCCGATGGGTTTTATTTATTTGAAAATTTAATTGAAGGAAATTATATCGTTAATTTTGATATTTCAACAGAACCTGATTATGTTTTTGTTGCTCAAAACCAAACTAATGATAGCCAAGATAGTGATGCGGATTATTATACTGGAATGACTCATAGTATTATACTTATGGGTGGTGTAGATGATATGACTATTGATGCAGGTCTTGCTTTACTCAGGGTTCAAGGATACACATGGTTCGATGCCGACGAAAATGGCTTCAGAGAAGAAACAGAATTATTACTACAAGGTATTACGGTTAATCTTTATGATATTAATAATAATATGGTGTCAACAACAAGGACTAATCAAAATGGTAGTTATGAATTCATTAATGTACCTGTAGGAGAATACTATGTCGCTTTTGATCAAAGTACTGTAGCTAATTTTGACCCAAGTGAATTGATTTCTGGTACACATAGAAATTTATCTGGAGAAACTGATATTACTGATGAAGGAGATAGCGATATGGATCCCTTGACTTATATGACGTATAGTTTTGATTTGAATTTAGGAGATTCTAAAAGAAATATCGACGGTGGATTTGCTATCTCTGTTTTACCTGTAGAACTGACATACTTCAAAGGAATAGGAAATAAATGTAATGTCTTATTGGAATGGGCGACAGCATCAGAGGAGAATAATGCTTATTTTATTATAGAACATAGTGTTAATGGTCTAGATTATACGCCTATTTATCAAGTAGATGGTCAAGGGAATAGTTATCAAACTCAAGAGTATTCTTTTGAGCACAGAAACCTTAATCAAGCACGCCATTATTATAGATTGAAACAAGTAGATTTTGATGGTCATTATGAATACTTTGATCCTATTGTTGTTAATACAGATTGTAATATCGAATTTTCAAATAGCGATTATCTTATTTACCCTAATCCAAGTTCTGATTTTGTACATATTGTAAAACATGATCTCTTTGAAGCAGAAGCAGAATACATGATAGTTGATGTTGCTGGCAAAGTTCTAGAGTCTAAGAAAATATTAACTTCTGGAAGTATAGATATTGATATTTCTAATTATGAAAATGGATTGTATATGATATTACTGATTGATGGACATCACAGCGAGACCTTTAGAGTTATTAAAGAGTCTTCAAGATAATTTCTATAAATACGTTAGTAATAATAAAAGGAGGCTTTTCATAGAATTGAAAAGCCTCCTTTTATTATTATCTAAATACTCAATACTAACCCTATGGAAATAATTGTCCATATCTTCTAGCAAATGGAATCGCTTCCCTCAAGTGGTGAATACCACAAACCCAACGCACCATTCTTTCTAAACCCAATCCAAAACCAGCATGTGGAACAGAACCGAATCTCCTTAAATCTAAATACCATTCGAATGCTTCCATAGGGAGTTGATGCTCATTTATTTTAGTTACTAATAAATCCAAACTGGTTTCTCTTTCAGAGCCTCCAACAATTTCACCATATCCATCTGGTGCTAATAAATCAACTCCTTTTACATAATCGGGGTCTCCATCTACCTCTTTCATATAAAACGCTTTTACCTTGGCTGGCCAATTATAAACCATTACAGGTGCATCAAATACACGCGTTAATACCGTTTCATCAGAGTTGCCGAAATCTTCACCGTGTTCAAAGTTTTTAGCCGATTCTATCCATTTAGGAATATTGCGACATTGTTCTTCCATATCGGCGATTTCACTTCTCAAGGCTATGATTTTTGCTTCGTTGAATTTACGAGCCCCTTTTTTCATACCAGCTTTGATGGCAGCTTCTCTTTCAGCTATATCCTTGGTTTTTTCTTGGATTCCTTCTTTGGCTGCCGCCAAATCTGCTTCCTGAACAGCGATGGCATTTTTGCCATTTACTTCTTGTTCTCCTCTTAATATTTTAATCGCTTCTGTATAAGGTACTCTTGGATAAGTTTGGTTAACCGTTTCTAAACGGCTAATATCTCTACCTAATATTTGTAATTCATTAGCACATTTTTCTAGACAACTGTTCACGATATAACGTGTAAAGTTTTCAATCAAATCCATGTTCATTTCATTATCAAAAAAGGCCATTTCAGGTTCTATCATCCAAAACTCAGCTAAGTGGCGAGGCGTGTCTGATTTTTCTGCTCTAAAAGTAGGACCAAAAGTATATATCTTACCATGAGACATACACATCGCTTCTCCATATAATTGACCTGTTTGAGCTAAAAATGCAGGTTCTCCAAAGAAATCTGTTTCAAATAAATCAGTTGTACCTTCAGCTGCATTTCCTGTAAAAATAGGAGAGTCCATTTGTAAAAAACCTTCCTTTTGAAAATACTCATGAATAGCCATGATAATGCGATTTCTAATACGCATAATTGCCCATTGTCTTTTTGAACGCAACCACAAATGCCTTCTGTCTACTAAGTGACGAACACCATGCTCTGTTTCATTGACTTTGATAGGATAATCTGAAGCATAAGTATAAACCTCCAAATCATTGACCTGTAATTCATACCCACCTACTTGTCTTTCATCTTTGACAACTGTACCACTAAGAGCAAGTGAACTTTCACGAGTCAGTTGTTTAGCTTGCTCAAATTTTTCTTCTCCAACTGTTTCATCTGAAATGACGCATTGAGCAAATCCACTCCCATCTCTCAATTCTACAAAAATATTGGTTTTACTAAATCGTACATTATATACCCATCCTTTAAGGGTGACTGTTTTTTCTTCGTGTTGTGCTAATTCGCTGATGTATTGGTGTGCCATCTTTATTTTAATTATTAGATGTTGTTAATAATAAATTAAATTACAAAAGTACGATTTGACTTGATTATACTTTATAGTCATGAATTTTGAGATTGTGTGTATATGTAAATAATTTCTTTTTTTAATTTAGTTCCAATATTATATTTTTTATTTATAAAAAATCATAATATATCAATTATATTTGTTCTTTATTTTAATAAATAATAAAGAAATTTCTTTATAAAAATAATCAAATGAGTAAATTTTTATCTTTTCCAGAAGGATTTATTTGGGGGACATCTACCGCTGCTGCACAAGTAGAAACAGCAGGAGATCACAACTGGCATGGAGTCGAAGCTAAAGATGGCTATACTTTTATCCAAACAACTGACCACGAAAAAAGGAGAATGGAAGATGTTCAAAACATCAAACAGTTTGGTAGTATGTATCGTTGTGGAGTAGATTGGTCTCGACTACAACTCAAAGCTTTTGCTCCTTTTGAGGAAGATGTAATTAAAGAATATCAAGATTTTTTTAAAGCTTTGAATCAAGAGGGAATGCAGGTGATGTTTGTTATACACCACTTTATGAATCCTAATTGGTTTGAAAAAAATGGCTCTTGGCTCAATGCTGATAATATTCCTGCTTTTGTCAATTATGCAGAACAATGTATAGAGCATTTTGGAAAATATGCAGCCAATTGGAATACCTTTAATGAACCCAATGTATATGCCATGAATGGTTTTATGATGGGAAATTTTCCTCCATTCAAAAAAAGTTATTTTAAGGCTAATCGAGCGATTAAAAATATGGGTAAAGCTCATGATATTGTATATGATAAATTAAAAAATGCATATCCCGAAACTCCAGTAGGAATTTCTTGTAATACAGTTGATTTTTTAGGTACTAATATACTGGGAAGTTTGGTGGGTAAATTTGCAGACTGGTGGTTCATGCAATTCGCACCTAAACATTTTGCTCGTTTAGATTATTGGGGATTGAGTTATTATGCTCATGTGCCACTTACCCCTTTTCCAATAACAGAAATTGACACACCAGGGAAATTAGATAAAATGGGTTTGCCTCATGATAAAATGTGGGCATATAAACCTGAGGCTTTTAGACATATCATCCGTAGATTTTATAAAAAATATAAAAAACCAATTATTATTACCGAAAATGGTATTTGTACGGACGACTCTCAAGTGCGTATCAATAGCATCAAGGACTATCTAACTATTATGCATGAACTTATTGAAGAAGGAGTTCCTATTAAAGCATATATACATTGGAGTACTTGGGATAATTTTGAATGGAATTTAGGACCTACTTACCGTTTTGGCTTAGTAAGAATAAATTTAGATACAATGGAGCGAACGATGACAGAGGCTGGGCGTTATTATTCTAAAGTGACCCAAGAAAATGGCTTAGAAGTATAAAAAGTATAGTTTATGTTGTCTTCATGGATACAATCTTTTAGATTAAGAACTTTACCTCTTGCTGCTGCTTGTATCGGTATGGGCGGTATATTAGCCGCTTGGCAAAATCAATTCAATCCTCTCATTTTTGGACTAACATTATTAACAGCATTTTTATTACAAATCTTATCTAATTTAGCAAATGATTATGGAGATAGTGTCAATGGAGCAGATTCGGAAGACAGACTAGGTCCTAGCAGAGCAGTTCAGTCGGGTAAAATATCTGCAAAAGCAATGAAAAATGCCATGGTTTTATTGGCTGTCTTGTCCTTAATTTCAGGCGTTTTATTGATTTTCAAATCTCTAAATACCCAAGAAGATTGGATTACTTTTTTGGCTTTAGGAATCGTATCTATTATCGCTGCAATTACTTATACCGTTGGTAAACGTCCTTATGGTTATATGGGCTTAGGAGATATTTCGGTGCTTTTTTTCTTTGGTATTCTCGCTGTTGGAGGTACTTATTATTTGCAAACTAAGGATTGGAATTTGGATATATTGTTACCTGCTCTCTCTTGTGGATTACTTTCTGTTGGCGTTTTAAATTTAAATAATATAAGAGATATAGAATCGGATAAAAAAGCAGGTAAATATTCCATCCCAGTAAGATTAGGTCGACAAAAATCAGTCTATTATCATTGGTTGATATTATTGGCAGCTTGGGTCTGTATTATGTTGTTTTTATTTAAATATTTTAATAATTATAAAAATTTTATAGTACTATTGAGTATTCCTTTATTTATAATTAATGCAAGAGCTGTATTAATAAAGACTGTAGCATCTGAATTAGACCCTTATCTCAAACAATTGGCATTGTCGACTTTATTATTCGTAGTATTATTTGGAATAGGAGTATTGGTATTTTAAGTATAATTCAATATTACATCAATCAATAAATTAAAACCAACAAATAGACCTATACCCACTAAAGCAGTTTGAAGTGCTTCTTGTGCTACAGATTTATTCTTATTTTTTAATATAAAAAATATCAATATTCCTATTGGAAATATAAAACTAAGAATTCTTAAATATAAGGGCAGTTTAGTCATTTTAGCTTAATTTCATAGCTTCTTTTAGAAAGCTATTCCACTGGGTAGATACCTCATAATGCTGTATTATAAAATCCAATAAATCTTCTCTCAAAATATGTTCAGAAGAATAATTTGCCATCACATAAAATTGCTTATTAGCGATTAAAGGAATGCTTTCGGCTACATCTATAAATTCCTTAGGCAGTCTTTTGTTCTTTGCTCCTTTGATACCACCATAAGTATCCTTGAATTCTTTATTGTTCAATATGGCATTTAATTTTTTTGGATGAGTAGCGATATGCTCACGTATAGATTGTAAAATATGTTTATCAGGTTGATAGCAACCTCCTCCTAGACTCAATTCCCCTAATCCTAAATGAATGTATAAACCAGGATATAATAAATCCTTGCGACCGCCCCTTGAAACAACTGCTGCTACATGTGTTTTGTATGGTGTTTTGTCCTTGGAAAAACGAATGTCTCTATTGATGCGAAATACAGCATTTTTGACTTCCAAATCCAAGTCCTTGTCGTAATTTGTTTGTATAGTTTCAATGACGTCATTTATCAATTGATAAAAAGGTTTCTTTATCTTTTGTTCATAAATCTTTTTATTATTATGAAACCAGTCCTTGTTATTGTTGTTTGAAAGACCTTCGAAAAAATCTAGAAAATCATTGTCAAAATATGCCATAATAAATTGAGTTTAAACTAAAAAAGAGTTTGTTATATTAACAAACTCTTTTTTATATAATTAATAATAAATAAAATATTATAATAACTTTTTAACAGCAGGTTCAAGAGCATTTCCTCTTAAATCCATCGCCGAAATATTTCCTTCCCTATCAATTAGGAATGTTTTTGGAATACCTCTAACACCATATTCTTTAGCTGGTGCACTTTGCCAAAATTGTAAATCACTTACGTGATAAGGCCATTTTAAATTATCTTGTTTGATGGCATTAATCCATTTTTGTTTGCCATTTTGTCTATCTAAAGAAACGCTGAATACCTCAAATCCTTGCTTATTATATTTGTCATATACTTTTACTACATTTGGGTTTTCTCTACGACATGGACCACACCAACTTGCCCAAAAATCCAATAATACTACTTTTCCTTTTAAGTCAGAAAGTGCGTATTCTTTTCCGTCAGGACTAGCTAATTTAATGTCTGGAGCAGGTTTTCCTACTTGTATTTTTTGAGTAGCTACAAACTGCTTGTATTGAGCCTCTTTAAAATCAACAAGACCTTTAAATTCCGTAGTGTAATTGGAAGTAGGATATTCTTCTTGTAATTTGGCTAAAACAGCCTTATTTCCATTGATACTTTTTTCATCCATACCTGTAAGAATACGAGTAGAAATGATAGCGCTCACTAAACTATTATTGGATTTTAAAAATTCTCCAAAATTATTAATGTTGAGTTGATTAGATTTGATTTTTTGCTCTGCTTCGACCATAGCGGCTGTTGCAGGAGCTCCAGTAATAGTTTGAGTACCATTATCAAAATCACTTAATTTTCCATTGATTTCAATTATTTTTTCACTTCCTTCTAAGACGATAAAACTTCTTTTTGCACCCACTCTTAATCTATAAACACCAGCACCAGGATGGTCTTTAATTTCTATTTTAAAACTTCCACCAGAACCAATGTCAGACCTTCCTAATACACTACTAGAGTTGTTAAAGTTAACTTGGTCAAAAAATACTTGCATATCAGCAGCATCTGTAACTGCTCCTTTTACTAAAATTCCTTCTACATTTTCTGCGGTATCTCCTCCACATGAAGTGAAAAATCCAATAGCCGCAACCATTAAAATCCAATATACATTTTTCATTTTTATAAATTTTTTATTAAAATTATTACAAAAATATAAATTAATATTATTAAAAAAACAATATTAATAAAATCATAACATTCTACAAGTACATACCATAGACTATAGACTATAGATGTTAAACTTTTTTATTTATTAATAATAAAGAAAACTCTTTATTATTGCTTGGTTTTGTTTTGTGAAGTAACTATTGCCACTTTGTATCAATCTATCAAGTAACAAGATGTGCTAATTCGTTTCTATTGTACTTAGTTCTCACTACACTACACTCACTAATCACTACTAATTTTCAAAATAAGTACCTAATGTATCGTTATAAATACTTGACCAATCGGCTATTTTTCCAAAGTTATCACCATCTATAATTGCTTTGTCGCCACTTGTTTTTCCTAAACAGCTAAAATTTTGATTTTGTTCGCTCAAAAATCTTTCCAAACCTTCTACCTTATCAGTCTTTACAGTTATGATAACTCTACTTTGGCTTTCGCCGAATAAAAAAGCATCTTTTCTGATTTGCTTGTCAGTAACAATATCAAATCCGATTCCACTACAAATAGCAGATTCCATCAAATTCGTAAATAAACCACCATCAGATACATCATGTGCAGATTCAATATGCTTTCCTTGAATCAATTCTTTGACTACGGACTGTAAATGTACTTCTTCTTCTAAGTCAAAATATGGAACATTTGAATATTCAACATCGTGAATGGTTCTAATATATTCTGAACTGCCAATATCATCTCTTGATGTTCCTAATAAGTAAATGTGATCATCTTCG
>JAHDBK010000555.1 GCA_020630455.1 Saprospiraceae bacterium | reverse complement strand
GAAATTGAGGATTGCTACACTAGCCTGAAGCTTTAGCTGAAGGAGGCTGGACACTCATCCTCTTCAGTAGATATTGCAAAGCCCCTCTATAGTCACTTTAAGCACTTAATAAGTACTTATAAGCGCTTATTAAGTACTTAAAATCACTTAGTGAAAAATGTCATTTAATAACAAAATTCACCCATTTTCAGCGATTAATAAAGTAGAATTTACTATATTTGACCTTGTGGACGATAGAAATGAGGAGTTTCGGTTATAAAGAAGTTATCTGCTACCGAAAAAAAGAAAAAAAGAAAAGAAGTCGCTTCGTAAAAAAGAATTACTGGCAAAAATATTTCGGCTTCGATTAAGCTGAATCGGCAAAAAATACACGGAGAAAAAAACGGCTTCGTAAAAAAAGAATTACTGGCAAAAATATTTCGACTTCGATTAAATGGCAAATAATACTCAGAGAAAAAAGAACCAATTAAACTCGGAGTAGAAAACGGCTTCGTAAAAAAGAATTACTAGCGAAAATATTTCGACTTCGATTAAATGGCAAATAATACTCAGAGAAAAAAGAACCAATTAAACTCGGAGTAGAAAACGGCTTCGTAAAAAAGAATTACTAGCGAAAATATTTCGACTTCGATTAAGCGGCAAAAAATACTCAGAGAAAAAAAACCAATTAAACTCGGAGTAGAAAACGGCTTCGTAAAAACTGAATTACTGGCGAAAATATTTCGACTTCGATTAAGCGGCAAATAATACTCGGAGAAAAAAGAACTAATTAAACTCGGAGTAGAAAACGGCTTCGTAAAAACTGAGTTACTGGCGAAAATATTTCGACTTCGATTAAGCGGCAAATAATACTCGGAGAAAAAAGAACTAATTAAACTCGGAGTAGAAAACGGCTTCGTAAAAACTGAGTTACTGGCGAAAATATTTCGACTTCGATTAAGTAGAATCGGCAAAAAAAACTAAATTAGACGCTGAAAAAAGGAAGGCAGCAGATAACAATGCATATATTTTCAGCTACCCTATGCGGGCAGCCGAAAACATATGCGGGGACGTTCGCTTCCATTAAGAAAAAGAAAACAAAATAAATGCAACAAGTTGATTCCAAAATAAAACCTCTGATTTCTGATTTAAAAAAGACCAATATTGATTACTATTTGGCGAGTTCAAATTTTGAAAGATTAACCGTCAGGCATGGATTTGATTCACTTTGGGATAATGCATTTAGAGAAGCTGAAAGAAATAGAAGCGTAGTATGGTTGGGAGAAGACCATAAAGCATGGGATTCAGAAGAAGCACTAATTCTACTTTTAGATAGAAGTTTTAGAGCGAAAAGAGAAACCTTTGACCAAATTGTATTCATAATTTTCTCAGGGTACATTGATTGGGTTGAAAACTCAATTGAAATGGATGATATTTTTTCAGACTTGGAGATATTAGACTTTCCAAATGATTGGTTTAACGAGATGAAAGAAAAATATGAGGCAAAACGAGAAAAGATAAGAGTACGAGAAGCAAAAAAATTAAAGGCAGAGGAAAAAATAAATGAAAGAAAAATTGACTTCTTGGCTATTTTAGAAACGAAGCGAGTCGAATGGATTGACAAAATTTCAATGGCAAAAACAGAAGAGGCAATTACTGACTTGAAAAATTTTGCATTGGAAACAAAGAATGATGATTTAATCGAAGAAATTGTAAATCAATCTCAACGTTGGTTCAGATTGCAAAGAAAAATAAGAGATAATGTTTTAGATTCTGATAAAGAACAAATCGAATCCAATAAAGTAAACAAAGCTCTATTGGAAATAATCAATACCTTGAAAAAGAGAATAGAAAAATAAAAACAAAGATGAAGATAAAGGACTATCCAAATCAAATTAGAAGATTTGTTGGAAATGACGAATTAGACGAAGCATTGGAAAAATTATCCGATTTAACGTTGGATTCAATAATGCACGATGAAGCAATACTTTTATCTTCCCAATTGAAAGGAATAAATAGGAGTGAACGGTTAGGTATAGGTTATCATCAAAATATTTCTGTTGAAAGAAATCGAATTAGACTTGCAATATTGGACTTGGTTAGAGAAGTTGAGAAAGAAAACAGGATAATAACAAAATTTGAAATTCAAGAAAAAAGTAATTATCGAATTGAGCCAAAAATATCATTAAATGGACGGTGGTTGGATAAAGCTGATGATGATGTGGTGTTCTTTCAACAACGAGGTAATAAGGTAGTTGGAATTTACGATTTCGGACAAAGAAAGAAAGCAGGTTTTTATCTTGGACAAATAAATGGTGATGTGCTCGAATATAAATGGGAATGGTATAAAAGAGACCTTGTTGGATATGGGCAAATGATTATCACCAAATATAAATTATCAGGAAGTTGGTGGTACGATAATTTTGAAGATGAACTTGAACATGTTGGATACGAGTACTTGGATGATAGAATGCCAAAATGGATAGATTACATGGATTTCAAAGAAATTTGGTACAAAAAATTGAAAGAATAAAAACGGAAGCGAACAAGGCATAAAATGTTCATGAGGGCTATGCGCCCTCACGCCATTTATGCGAGCCGTTGAACAAAATTAACATACATAAATCACTGTAATTCATTGTATTGTGTTGTATTTTGATTTAATTTTGGTGTATTCATTCACTGAAAAAAATCAAATTATTATGCAAGTTTGGAACATAGAAGAAGAGGTTGGTTTATTACGGGATTACCTTCAATTGAAGAATTATAGTTTAGCTACTCAGAAGTCTAAGGAATACTAAAACAATAAATTTA
>JAHDBK010000554.1 GCA_020630455.1 Saprospiraceae bacterium | reverse complement strand
TTATTATTTTATAAAAAAAATAAATTATTATGAAAAATTACATAAGCATTTTAATACTTTTTACAATTCTATTAGTAAGCTGTTCTACCGCTCCTAACAACAAGGAACAATATATAGAATCTTACGAAACCTTTATTCAAGATATCCAGAAAAATGGAAGTAAATTCAGCGAAACAGAATGGGAAGAAAAAGATGCTGAATTTGAAAAATACAGTGAGGAAATGTTCAATCAATTTCAAGATGAAATGTCCACTTCAGAACAAATAAAAGTAGGTAAATATGCTGCTCAATATGCTATGAAACGTGGTGCAGGTGCCTTGAATGATTTATTCAATAATGGTGAAATAGAAAAAGCGATTAATGAAATTAAAGATGTTTGGAATAATGAACTGAAGGGCGAATTCAAATCTGCAATGGATGAATTTAAAAACAATTGGGAAGGAAAAGATGGCATTAAGCAAGAATTAGAATCCAAAATGAGTGAATTAGAAAACATCTTAAAAGATGAAAAACTTCAAGCAGATATAGAGGACAAAATTGATGAAGTCAAAGACTTGCTTAATGACGAAGAAATCAAAGGTCAAGCTCAAGGGATTCTCAAAGAATTCGAGAGTCTATTCGAAAAAATTGAGAAAAAAATTGAGGAAAAATAATCCTTATTTAATGCAAGTATTCATTGATTATTTACAAAACTATATTGAACTCACTAAAGAAGAAGCATCTTTAGTGAGTTCAAATATAAAATCGAGAAATTATCTCAAAGGGCAATATATCGTCCAAGCAGGAGATGTATGCAGGTACCAAACCTTTATTGTTTCAGGTATTACTAGGACTTTTTATTTAGATGATAATGGAAATGAACATATTATAACATTTGGTATTGAAAATTGGTGGAATGGAGATATGATGAGCTTTATTAATCAGTCACCTGCTGATTTCAATATTCAATGTTTAGAAAACACACAGGTGATTCAGATTGCATACCATAATATTGAGAATCTATTTCTCAAAGTACCCAAGATGGAACGCTTTTTCAGAATCATTATTCAAAGTGCCTATGCCAATACCCAAAAAAGAATCATCCGCAATTATTCTATGAATGCTAAGGAAAGATACCATCTTTTTTGTGAAGAATATCCCCAAATAGTGCAACGAGTCCCCCAGTATATGATTGCTTCTTATCTAGGTATTACTAAAGAATTCCTTAGCCAAATAAGGAATCAGTCAAAAAGTTAAACTAGTTTAATCCCCTTTCTTAAACTACTTTATTGGAGCTGATTTTTAATAGCTATAATTTTGTTTTTGAAATTTATTAAATTAATTAAATATTTTAAAAATGAAAAAAATTATATTAAACATTAGCTTAATTGCATCATTGTTATTATTTCAAAGTTTTATTAATGAAAATCCTTTAGTAGAAGAAAAATCTGTTGTCACCAATAGTAAAATTGTTTGGAAAGGATATAAAGTGACGGGTTCACACGAGGGAACAATTGATTTAAAATCTGGTTCATTGACTTTTGAAGATGAAAAATTGACTGGAGGTGAATTTGTTTTGGATATGACTTCAATTAAGTGTACTGACCTTAGCGAAGATTATGCTCCTAAATTAGAAGGACATTTAAAATCTGAAGATTTTTTCAGTACAGACACTTACCCAACGGCTAAACTAAAAATCACTAAAGCTAAAAGTAGTGGTAAAAACACTTATAAAGTAAAAGCCGACATTACTATCAAAGAAATCACTAAATCTATTAAGTTTGATGTTTCCGTTTATGGAAAAAAAGCAACGGCAAGTCTAACCATAGACAGAACGGATTTTAATGTGAAATATGGTTCTGGAAGTTATTTTGATGGATTGAAAGACAAATTAATTTATGATGATTTTGATATAGTCATTGATTTAGAATTTTAAATAAAAATAAAAATGAAAAAAATATTAGCATTCGCAGGTAGTAATAGCAGCCAATCTATCAACTATCAATTATTGAATTATACTGCTTCCTTGATTAATGAAGTAGAAGTTAAAGTGTTGGATATTAAAAAATGGGATGTTCCAATATATTCTTTAGATATGGACCCTGACCAAACACCTGATTTAATTGCTTCTTTGATTAAGCAAATCCAAGAACATGATGGTTTTATTATTGCTTCTCCAGAACATAATGGTGGTACACCAGCATTTTTGAAAAATATTTTAGATTGGTTGAGCCGTAGGGGAGAAAAAGTATTTTCAAATAAACCCGTTTTTATGATGAGTACATCGCCTGGACCAGGAGCAGGAGCCACAAATCTAAAATACTTAATTCATTCTTTGCCTTATCAAGGAGCTAGTATCGCTGCTACATATACTTTGCCTTCATTTTATGATAATTTTAAAGAAGGAACAGTTCAAGGAGATTATTTAGGACAACTCAAAGAAAGTATAGGAGAATTTGTAGAAGCTCTGAAGTAGTTCTCGATAAAATTTAAACATACTCTAACTATGGATTGGTATTATATAGATTATAGATATTAGATTTTTTTAACAAGTGAATAATAAAGAATTTTCTTTATTATTCACTTGTTAGGGATAAAAATTTTACCACTTTATTAAATGAAGAACTATACTTCAACTCAAAAAATTGGAATGATAACATAGTGTTGAATTGAAAATTTTTTAAAACAATTGACAATTCTTTCAAGAATGCGTAAATTTGAAGAAGAAACTAAAGAAATTTTAAAAGAGATGCTCTTAAACACTTATCAATTCATCTTTAAAATCAGCATTTTTATCAAAAAAAAACATTTCAAT
>JAHDBK010000553.1 GCA_020630455.1 Saprospiraceae bacterium | reverse complement strand
ATTATTTTTTCTTAAACACTTGAGTACTAATGATGAATCTTTCTGCATCTTGTGGAGATTTCATGAAAACTGCTTCATAGTATTTGCCTGCAGTCCAAGTATCAACAAAGTTATCATAATATACAGAACCTGGATTACCTGATTGTCCACCAGGATAGGCTACATAGGCTTTCATTTCATCTCCTAGCTCAATAATCTGTCTCCACGAAGGACCATGAGCAGGTTTAATAGAATTCAAAGCAGATTCTACTCCTCCTGTATTTAAATTTAATCTAGAAAATGCAGGTTGTCTTATCAAACTAATAATACTTGGTTTTTGATAATCTTTCCAAGCGGGAATTTCGCCTTCAAATTTATCCATTGCATTTTTAAATGCACTAGAAACAATACTTTTAATATTTTCGGTTTCTGGCGTTTTAGTGATATCAAAAAACTCACTTTCAGGAGTATCTCTCATTAAATGTATGGTTCTAATTGTAGATGCAGGTAATAGTGGTAGTTCACTATTATTAATTTCATCCCAAATTAAATTATGAATTTGACTAAACCAAGCGTTAAATAGTGTAGTCGCTTTAGAATCAGCATCAGCGTAACAATTCCATGACTCCATCATTTTGATGATATCAGAATTTTCTTTGATTATAGCAGAATCTAAATGCATCAACATCAAAGGTAAGGCTTCGGCTGCTTTTAAATCATAATTAGAATTTTGCAATGCTTTCATATCATCAATAGTGATATTATTCATTGTATCTAAGAATAGATTGGCCGTTCTTCCTCTAAATGCTTCAAATTTTTCTCTATGATAACGATAAGGATAATTAGGAGCTGTTGAATGTTGATTAGCCGAAGAAATATATCCTCTTGATGGGTTTTTAACAATTGGAATATGGTCTTTAGGTATGAAACCTTTCCATCCTGAAGAGGATTTGCTACCATCTCTTACAAAACGCCCTTGGTTTTCTTCTAGTAAGGGAAATTGTCCAGTTACTCGGATTGCCACATCCCCCTCTTTTGAAGCAAAAGCATAATTTTGAGCAGGAACATTATAGGTTTGTAAAGCTTGATAATATTCATCATAATTTTTAGCCTTATTCAGCTCATAAAAAGTCGTGATTTCTGACTTAGTAGAAGCCTGATGGGCTAGCCATTGATAAGCCAAGTCCTTATCCATTTCAGTATCAGATTCATATCTTAATGGACCCCAAACAGTATATCTCACTGTATCTTTGACCAAGCCTTTACCTTTTACTTGATATTCTTCAATTTTTAAATCAACTTTTTTATATTCTCCATCTAAAAGATATTCCATCTTAGACTCGTCTTTCCATTTTATATTATATAATTCAGAAATGTCGTGTCCAACATTGGTTTGAGTCCAAGCAATATGATCATTAAAACCAATAATTACAAAAGGAACACCAGGCAAAGTCACCCCATAGGCATTCATTTCTGGTGTTTTGATTTGCATTTCATACCAAATAGAAGGTAGGCTTAAACCAAGATGAGGGTCTCCACATAAAATGGGATTTCCCGATTTGGTTTTAGAACCTGCAACAGCCCAATTATTAGAGCCATTACCTGCATGAGGTCGATTATAATATTCATAATTAAATGTTGAAATGACATCATTATCAGTCGTATCATCTTCTATTTGAGTAACAGGGAAATTCCATTTAACTGACTCGGGAATAATAGGAGATTGTTCTTCAAAATAGGTAGGATATAAAAAATTGAATTTTTCTTCGCCAAAATGAACTAATGAATTGGTTGCTTCAACGTCAGAATGACGACCAGCTAAAGACTCTGCCATTGATTTTACAAAGAGTGCTGTTTTGAGTGGCGTCCACTCTTCTGGTTCGAAACCTAAAATCTTATATTCTAAAGGGTAGTCTTTTACATCAAGGGAGCGAATATAGTCGTTCACCCCTTGACAATAGGATAATAATAAAGGATAATCTTCATTATCTTTCCATGCTTCTACGGCATTTTCTGCGGCAAAAAGCATTCCTTTTCTTCTTTTTAACATGTCATTTTTAAGGGCTCTCTCTCCTACCACTTCTGACACTCTTCCTGAAGCAGCTCTTGTACTGATATCCATTTGAAATAAACGATGTGAGGCAGTTATATAGCCTTGAGCATACAAAGCATCACTTATATCATCTGCAAAAATATGAGGCACTAATCTATCGTCATATTGGACGGTCACTTCTCCTTTAAGATGAGTGCTACTGATTTCAGCAATTGGCAAGGTTCCTTTTGCTTCAGCATTTTGCCAAAAACCAGAAAAAGGGTTGATCAAAGGACCAATAGCTGGAATAGTTTTGCTTGAAGTTTTAATTGGATTATTTAAAACATAAACTAATCCCCCTGTAATCAAAAGAGCAATTAAAAATTTGATAAATCTAATCATAATTCAAAAATGGTTATTTCTGTATGTTTCGAGTATGTTTAATTTTAATCTTTATGATATTTTTTCAAACATACTCTTAATAATACACTGTAACATAAATAAAATTGTATTTTGAAAGAGCCTTTTGTTCTGACTCTGCTTCACGTCCTCGCCTTAATAGCTAGGGCTATTAGGCTGCGGGCGTTCATTGATTCAAAACAAAATTCTTATTTCAAAAACTCAATAAACTTATGTTACAGTGTAATAAGAACATCAAATATAATAATTTTTGATATTATGCAGATAGGCTTAGGTGATTTTTATAAAAAAGGAATTTGAGAGTAGAAGGGTAATAGACGTTATTACGAAAAATTGATTATAGCTAAATTGTCTTTTTAATGATA
>JAHDBK010000552.1 GCA_020630455.1 Saprospiraceae bacterium | reverse complement strand
TAACGGTCAAGCCTGTCAAAACCGAGCAGACCTTGCTCCTAGAAAAACTCTACGAGCAAGTCCGTGCCTTACGCCAAAACCAAGATAAAGACGAAAGCCTCTTACAATCCATTTTCAAAAAACTACAGCAAGACTACCCTGAAGATTGGTTGCTGGCTTTGGAGATACTTGAAATCGCCCAAGATGAACCTCTGCAGTCAAATATTCAAGCCTATCTTCGCCAAAAAGCGCAAGAAAACCCTAGGATTACTACCTTGATTTTGGAAGGGATGGAGATGGTCCAAGTGGCAACAACGTAGAACATTTGTTTGACATGTTGTTGAATTTTGGTTATATTGCAATGGTTTAGTTTTTTAGCTTTCAAGTGAAAAATCGAATTAATCCAAATTGTTTCATTCATTTAGTGAAGAAACATGGTAACATTTGTTCACATGCTTTTTTTTAATTGAATGAATGTATGAAAACGAAAGAAGAGATAGAATACGAAGAAAGAATCAAAAGAAGAGTTTTGATTCTCAAAACTCTAATGGAACAAGGCAAAATAAAATTTGCTGAATCTATGAAAAATGAACTCGAAAAAAGCTTTTCGAGAGTACAATTTGACAAGAATGGAGAACCTGACCTTTCCACTATTGATGGTAGGATTCGTTCAATAGCATTAGCCGCAGAACATTTTGACCATAGAAGCAAAATGAAAGAAGCAATTTCTTTGTTTGAAATTCAGCGAAGATATTTTGAGATCGTAGATAATAATTTCAATCAATTTTATAAAATGATGATTGAAAATAAAACTACTCCTCATCAAATTGCTTCTCATATAGCATACAGCGGCAAGGATATCGATTTTTTAAATGAACCTATCGAAGCTCTTCTTATAGACTTTGAAGAGTTCTGGGAATTGTTATCTGAATCAAGCTATATACATCTTGAAGACGATTATGAATCAATAAAAGCAGTTTTTGGAGGAGACTTATTTCCAGCTAATGACGAAAATATTGCTTCAAAGTGTGGAATTTATACTGATACAATTATTTTACCTTGCCCTTTTATTAGGTCAAGACACATGTTCAAGATTTGGGATAAAGAGCAACGAGTATACTATCTTCTTAAACATGCCCTAAACATTCTTCAATATAAAGAATTGGCTTTAGTTGACTTTCCAAAGCCAATAGTTGTAATTCTACCAGACAAAGAAATGATGAATCAGTTTACGTATGAAGAAATACAAAAACTGGGAGCAATTGATGCCCTTTATCATGCAACAAAGGTTTTTGAACGTGATTTTGAAAGTATTGAAGATTTAATTGAGTTTGGAAAAGACCTTGATACTATTGATAAAGTATTAAGTGAGGTTACAGATAAGAGCAAAGTGCTTTTTGACATTGATTCTACAGACCCTCTCAATATTCAAATACAAAATCAAATGAATGGTCAAGCAAAGCAATTAATGGGTACAAATAATCCAGGAATAATTGTTTCTATGCTAGGTTTAGGCAGAATGAGTGTTTGTAACGAGTTATTAATTAAATCAACTAAAATTGGAGGTGTCCCTCTAATTGACGCACCAACCTCATGGGAGTATTTTAAATGGAAGTTAGAATATGACTCTGAAAGAACACATCCCACAAAGGACTTTTCAAAGCTACATACAGTAAAAGGGCTTAATGGACTAACAAATACAAGCCTGAGTTGGATTGGAAGAATACCACCTAAGGGGCTAATTGAATTACGGAAAAATGGGGCAATTAATGAAATACGAGAAATTCTATCTAATGGAATTAGTGAACTTGTTTCAGCTAATGAAATGGATTTCACGAAGACATCTAATAAAGTCTTCAATAATTTAAATTCAGCATTCAACCAACATCAAGAGAACATCAGAAAATTAATAAATAAAAAGTGGAAAATAGCTGGAAAAGATTTTGGTTCTTGGGTTGTTATGGGAACAGTTGAAATAGCCTCAGCATGTATCGGGACTCCACTTTTTGGTGTTTCTACTGTCTTTCTCAACAAGATTCTAGACGCTCCTAAACTTAAAGATTTACCAAAATCTATTAACAAAATTAAAGATATAGAAAAACAGAAAAAGAATCTTAACAAATCTCCTATAGGCTTGATGTTCAAATATAAAAAACATTGATATCTTAAAAGAAAAAGATGAAAGCATACAAACTATCTGGATACACCATACTGGACTATCAAGAAAGAGAAGCCAGTACGGGACTAAAACACGAGTACCATAATGGAAATATTCGGGCATTGGCGGGTGGTTCATTAAACCACGGACTTATAGGAGGAAATGTAAGTACTTCTATAACGAGAAGCCTAGAAAAAAACGATAGCAAGTGCTTTACGCTGAATAGTGATGTGAAATTGCATATCGAAAAAACGAACAGCTATGTCTATCCTGATACGATGGTGATTTGTGGAGCAATAGAAGTAGCGGAAAACGATAAAAATGCCGTGACCAACCCCATCTTGATAGTGGAAGTGCTGTCTAAGTCAACAGCCGATTACGACAGAGGAGACAAATTCTATATATATCGAAAAATACCCACCTTCAAAGAATATGTACTAGTAGAGCAAGACAAATACGTCGTGGATGTTCATTATAGAAAAAACAAAGGGGCGCTCTGGCAGATAAAGAGATATAGCGGAAAAGAGGAAATCATCCAGTTGAAATCAATAGACGTAAAAATTAAAATGGAAGATTTATTCAAACGAGTCAAAATTGGAGAATAAGTGGCTTGAAAAAATATTAATACAAATCATCCATATTCGCTCTCAAATGCTTCCGTACAGTGTAAA
>JAHDBK010000551.1 GCA_020630455.1 Saprospiraceae bacterium | reverse complement strand
TTTATTTTTTTTATACTATTTGATAATATTATTATATTAATCATAAAAATACTTAAAAATAAAAAAACCTTTTTATCTTTTTGTAAATAAAACATGAATAAAATAATGCTAAAATAAGCAATAGTTGTTTCAATAATTCCTATTGAAATGCCTTCTATTAAGTGAAAAGGTAATTTTTCTATTAAGAATATTACAGAATTGACTAACCATATTAAAGCATATAAAACCCAAGCGAATAAACTCGCTAAAATAGGGACTACACTTTCTAAAAGAACCGTTATCAAACCCAATCCTAAAATAAAAGGAGCAGCTGGAACAACTACTAAGCCAGATAACCAAAAATAAGTAGGGATTTGATGAAAATAATATAAACTTATAGGCAAAGTACTGATTTGTGCCGCTATAGACACGGATATTAATTGCCAAATATAATCTCCAATCCTATTCTTGACAAACCAACTTCTGTATATTAATGATTGGAAATAGACAATTCCAATGACAGCCAAATAGGATAATTGAAATCCAGGACTAAATAGCATATAAGGATTGATTAAAAGAATGAAAAACGCAGAGCAAGCTAATGTGTTGTAAATATTATTATTCCTAGAAAATAAATCACTCAATACAAAAAATGAAAACATAGTAGCTGCCCTCATTACAGAAGGAGATGCACCCGTTACTAATGCAAATAGCCAAATCGCTCCCAGAGAAACAAATGCTCTAAGTCCTAAAAAATATTTATGTTTTGATTGAATTGTATTAAAAATTCTAAAAATTAATAAATAAATAATTCCCACATGCAGACCAGAAACAGCTAAAACATGCATGGCACCAGTAGAAGTATACGCCATTTTCACTTCTTCTTCCAAATAAGTTTTATCACCAGCAATTAAGGAGGCGGCTACAGATAGTTCATTAGTCGTTTTGATGTGTTTTTTTAATGTATTTAAGATGTGTTTTTTAATAAAAATAATTTTACTAAAAATGACTTCTTGAAAAGTACTATTTGATTCTTGAATAATACTATATGTGTTTTTTACAAATGATTGATGATGAATGTGTTTATAATATAAATACTGTTGATAATCAAAGGCTTTTGGATTTGAGGGAGCTTGTGTTTCAAAAATTTTGGAATGTATTATCAATCGGTCTCCATAATTCAAGTGGATACTTTGTTCGGATTTATCCAAGTACAATAAGATTCTACCAGAAGTAGATAGCCATTTTTTGTTTTGTTGTATTGCTTCAACTTTCGCTTCAATCTTTACTTTTTTATCAATAATAGGTAGTGAGATGATTTTTATTTGATATATATCTTCTTCATATTTATTAATAAAATGACCAAAATAATGACTATGATGACTGGTGTTGAATTGATAAATTCTAGATGCTCCAAGAAAAAAAAGTGTGATATACAACAAAATTGCAAAATAAATTTTCCTGCTTTTTAGTTTTATAAATGCAAAAATGATAGTTGTCGGAATTAGAATAATAAGGCTAAAGTCTATATGAGGAATCATATAGAATTCGCCAATAATTATACCTAAGATTAAAGGAATAAGCAGCCGAATAAAAGGTATGGGTCTATACGTATTCTTCAATTTCCACTATTTTATTAATAATAGAGTCATTTTTATAAAAAAATGACTTTTTAGTGAATGGCATTTTTTAAATTTTATATAATATTGCGTTATGAAATGGAAAAATGATTTATTTATAAGAGCCGCTAAAGGTGAAAAAACAGAAAGACCTCCTGTTTGGTTGATGAGACAAGCAGGTAGAATTTTACCACAGTATAGAGCTATTCGTTCTTCTCTATCAGGGTTTAAGGAATTGGTAGAAACGCCCGATTTAGCGGCGGAAGTCACTATCCAACCTGTAGATGAATTAGATGTGGATGCAGCTATTATTTTTTCGGATATCTTGGTCATTCCCGAAGCAATGGGATTGACCTATGAAATGGTAGAAAAAAAAGGTCCTTGGTTTCCTAAAACCATTCAAACTCAAAAGGATGTAGAACAGCTCATTTCGGGAGAAAAAGCAGCTGCAGAATTGGAATATGTATATCGTGCTTTAGAAGCCACTAAGAAAGGATTAGATGGTCGTGTTCCGTTGATTGGTTTTTCTGGTGCTCCTTGGACTTTGTTGGCTTATATGATAGAAGGAAGTGGAAGCAAAACTTTCTCTAAAGCGAAGAAATTTCTTTATACACAGCCTAAGGAAGCTCATATGCTTTTAGAAAAATTAACAGAGACCATTATCGCTTATCTCAAACAAAAAGCGAAGCACGGAGCTGACCTTTTACAAATATTCGACTCTTGGGCAGGTATCTTATCACCAGAACAATATAAAGAGTTTTCTTTATCTTACATCCATAAAATAGTCAATGCAATAAACGAAGTACCTACCACAGTCTTTGCTAAAGGGGCTTGGTTCGCATTAGATGAAATGAGTGATTTGAATTGTAATGTAATTGGCTTAGATTGGAATACCAGCCCTGATTTTGCTAGAAATGCTTTGGGAAAGGATAGGGTAGTACAAGGGAATTTAGACCCTTGTGTTTTATATTCTGAACCAGAAGTAATCAAAGAAAAAACGATTAAAATGATTAATGATTTTGGTGGAAATCATATCGTAAATTTAGGACATGGGGTATATCCAGACACACCACTTGATGGTGTCAAAGCTTTTGTGAATACTGTTAAAAATTATAAATATTAAAATGAAATAAGGATTCCTATTTTCCGTTATTTTTATAATGAATCAATACAAAAAACTTTCACTCAGTTCTCAAATATCATTAATAATAATG
>JAHDBK010000550.1 GCA_020630455.1 Saprospiraceae bacterium | reverse complement strand
TTAAAACGAGAATAGCTGTTAAAAACTTAAATTTATAACAAAATTTTGTTATTTTTTAAACTCCCAAATTTGTTCTCTATCAAAAATTAATGCTTGGCTATGGTCTTCTTCATTATTAACTAATTTAAGCGCTAATTTTTGCAATTCTGTTTGCATTGCGGCTAGAGTCCATTGTCCAAAAAGAGTATGCCCACCTTCGTATTTTTGTAATAAATATTCTTCGCGAGTAGTGACATAACCCGCATAAGCATTGGCATAAGGAGAAAGAATCACTTGCTTGACATTTTTAGATTGCAAAACATCCAATAGTGTTTTTCTCAATCTTCTACCTGCTACAGTAGTAATTTCTGTAGGCATACCAACAATAGCTAATTCTCCAATAATGAATATTTGAAGAGGAAGACGAGATATAATCCAAGGTTTGTGGGTCGTCTTTCTTTGTTTGGCAGCATTTCGAATATAATCCAAAGATTTTTCTAAAAAACCAGGTATGGGTAATTTGGTCAAATCTTCATGCCAAGCCATTTTGCCTCTGCCCGCTTCTATTACAATGTGTTTTGGTCCTTGAGCATCGTATTTGGTGTGGACATAATCTGCATATTCTTGGGTTCTTTGTTTCGCAAATCGATATTCATTATTTCTATGAATTTCAACAGCCTTTCTGAGTATATTGGCTAGCGGTTTTGCCATTCCAGGTCCTTCAACAGTTCCTTCTAAAAAACTAACACCCAAACAAGCAGGGGAAGTAAAAGCTTTTGGGTTTCCATTAGTAAATTCTGAAGAACATTGAATATCTGAAAAATCAACATAAGTTTGAATATACTCCAAATCTTGTCCTATATTTTTCTTTTTAGATTCATCTATACTAATGGCTTTTTGTGCTTGTAAATTTCCTGTATATTGAGCACTTTCATAATCGTCTTTATATTTTCCTCTAGTCCATTTTTTTCTTTTATCATAAATAAAATTTGGACTAATATCTCCACAAGCATCTTGTGCAAAAATGCATACTGTTTTTTCTTTTTTATATTTATTATAATAATGATTTTCTTGAATAGTAGCGGCATAACCTTTATTATCGCTACATATTTTTTTCATATCATTAGAAACACTGGTACAATGAGTGCCAAACCAATTTAAAGTAGCGATGTTTTCATTTTCTTCATCGACAAAACTGATTAATTTCATATCTCTATCTGCTGCGAGATGCCATTTTTCTTGAGGTAATTTTTCTTTTACATCTGGATTGGCATTATAAGCATCTATAGAGCGATTGAAGGCTACTTCTTCATCTTCTTTGAAATAGCCTTCTCCAAACTGTAGTTTTGCTTTTTTCCTTTTATAATAGGCTAATGCTATAGCATCAGTAATGCAAGTACGATATTTATTCCAAGTATATTCACTAAATCCTGGAGTTGGCACATTATAGAAAAAATGTTGGTCGAAACCTCCTGCCGCACTATGCGTATGTTGGGCAGTTATCATTACATTATTATCTTGAAAAGGCAAATCTGGGTATTTTTCTTTTAATTTTAATAAAACCCCATGTTTAAGATAAATGGTACAAAAACCAATTTCTGCATTGACAAAAGCAATATATTTACCTTCTTGTTGAATAACAATTGCTCTTGCGAAAATAGGCGTTTCAATGTCTTTTACTTTATGATGAGGGCGGCCATAACCAAGCATGGCGGAGTCTTTGTGAAAGGTAGTCATCTCAACCTTAGCGGCTCCTACTAAATATGTGGACAATGCAAATGGTTTTTTTGTTTTGAAAAATATTTTTAATCAAAACGAAATTGAAATTCATTTTGTTGATTAAAATCCATATTTTTATAAAAATAAAGAAATTTCTTTATTTTTCAACTTCAATAAGCTTTAAATAACTCACATTCCTAAATCCAGTCCAACAGTTGGGTTGCTCAAATGTTGTATTTTTTTCAATGCTTATTTCTTTTTTAGAATCTATCCAACTTCCTCCCTTGGCAAATCCTTCTTCTACTATTTCAGCGACATTACCTATGGTATTGTATAGACCATTCACATTTTTTGTGAATCGTCTTACTGAGCTAGTTGTATTATGAAAAACAATAGAAGTCATAGACATCTCATTACTTACAGTTGATTGAGTATATTCGAAAGTGTGAAATAAATAATCAGCATTGTTTTTCTTGACTTTAATATTGAATTTATCATTTTCATTAATACCATTCTTATATAGTGAGTTTCCTCCTGCGATTAATTCCCATTCTTGAACATTTGGTATTTTAAAAATAGGAACAACTACATTTTCTTTTTTAATAATCCAATTGTAATCTCCGCTTTTGTATCTGTCAATTGTAAAATAATCATCAGGCTTAGCATTATAATTTGGCTTTATCCATTTTTTTCTAATCAATATCATTTCAGCCACTCTATCCGTTCGCCATTGAGTATAATTTTTTATTTGTTCTAAACTTAAACCTACAGCAGGATACATCATATATGCAGGGTGAGAATTGTAATCTTCCACTAAAATAGAATCGTGTTCTGTAAAAGGATTATCTTCTTGAATCCAAACAAGTGTATCGGGAAGTAAATTTTGGTATTCTTTAGAATCATATCCAAATACGCGTGCTGTCCAATATTGATATTCTCTATAATCAATATTGCTGAGTTCTGTTTCATCTGCATAGAAATTATCACTTATTTTAATGCCATTAGGTGGAGTGTAAATATTATAAGAAGAACCTTCGATAATTACTTTATTAGGTGATGAGCATTTTATAAAGCTAAAACAAATAATGAATAGGCTTAAGATAGGTAGTAAATTTTTCATTTTATTTTTTATTAATAAA
>JAHDBK010000013.1:8917-17822 GCA_020630455.1 Saprospiraceae bacterium | reverse complement strand
AAAAATTTTGAAAGTAAATAATAAAACTGCTTTCGCAAAATACTTTTAAATTAATACTCAAAAAAAAACACCAATTAATAAAGAAATTTCTTTATTAATTGGTGTTTTAAAAAGATGAATTTATCCTATTTTCATTATTAATATAATATCCTCTAATAATTCAATTACTACTTGCCTTTATAATCATTTAATTTCTAGTCTATGAAAGAGAATTTCTTTATAAGCAATAAAATACGAAACGTTTTTATTGTTACACTTTTGGTTTATACCTTCGGGAGCTTAAATGCCCAAGAAGAAGTTGTAGAAAAAGCCTATGCTTTTCAAACTTTTAAATCAGTCAGAATGATTAATATGCAATCGACTGAAACATTACCTAAAAGATCCTTAGAATACAGAATCATGCATAAGTTTGGAGATTTTGCAGGGGCAAATGGAGGCTGGAGCAATTTCTTTGGACTTGAAAACGCTGCCGATATTGGAATTCAACTAGAGTATGGAATTACTGATAATATAGGTATTAGTATCGCAAGAGTAAAAGGTTCTAGTACTTATCGTCAAAACATGGTCGGCACCTTTAAGTATCGTTTTTTAAGGCAATTAGAAGGAGGTGGAATGCCTGTAACAATGACATTTTATGGTTTGGCGAATATGTCAACTTCAAAGAAGAGTGCTAACCCCGATTTATATGATAAGTTTTCAGGGAGGCTAGCCTATTCTGGACAAATTATTATTGCTAGAAAATTCAATGAAAGGTTTTCATTCCAATTGAGTTCGGGTTATGTTCATAGAAATAAAGTATCATCAATTGATAAAAACGGACTACCATTTATAGGAGCAGCTACAAGGGTGCAAATCAGTAAAGTTTATGGTATTATCGCCGACTTCAATTATCCATTTTCTAAATTGAGAACGGCTGAAAATGGTTATTATCCTTCAATGGGCATCGGATTAGAAATAGAAACAGGAGGACATATTTTTCAAATCAATTTCACCAATTCTAGAGGCTTGAATGAGACAGATTATATCCCCAACACTAGGTCTAATTGGGCTGATGGACAATTTAGATTATCTTTTAATATTTCAAGATTATTTAAAGTCTAATCAATAGATAGACATTAGATTTTAGATTTTCATAATGTAATAGTGTAAATCTGTATAAAAATTTATTAGAAAATGCTTAATTTTTAATACAATGAAAAAAACAAATTTATATAATAATAAAAAAATTGCTTTATTTTTTGGCATTTTCTTAGCTATATTCATCTTAGCATCTTTTTCAACAAACGGTCTTACAATTAGCAAGGATATGGCAATCTATGAGGTCTTACAATCCTTAGGAGACGAAGCAGTTAATCATGAAATAGGAGAGCAAGATGAAGAATTAATTAGGCAAGGGAAAGAGCTTTTTATCAATGGTATAACTAAAGATAAAAAAGAAAAAAAAACCAAGCTACAAAGTCCTCATTTCAAGTGTATTTCCTGCCACAATACCGTTATAGATGAAGGAGACTTAAAAACGATGGATGCACAAGCAAGAATTGATTTTTGTAAAGAAAATAAACTTCCTATTTTGCAAGGAACAACAGTTTATGGAATTGTCAATAGAACTTCATTCTATAATGGTGATTATCAAAAAAAATATGAAGGCAATCCTAGAATTTTGAAGTCTCATAAAGATTTAAGGGAGGCTGTACAACTTTGTGCTATTGAATGTGCACAAGGACGTCCCTTAAAAAATTGGGAATTAGATGCGGTCTTGGCTTATTTTTGGTCTATTGAATTTAAAATAGGAGATTTGAGAATAACTGATGAAGAAATAGAAAAAATCAATGATTGGATTAAAGAAAGCGAAAATGAAAAAGCGATTGATTTTATTAAAGAACAATATGCTCAACAATCCCCTGCTACATTTGGTAATGGCCCTAAGGATGCAAGAGAGGGTTTCTCTGGAATTGAGGGAAATGCAGATAATGGTAAAACAATTTATGATTTGAGCTGTTTGTATTGTCATAAGGATAAAAAATATTCTTTGTATGAGTTGGACAAACATAAAATGACATTCCAACATTTGAAAAGGCATATTCCAAAATACGATAGATATTCTATCTACCAAGTATCGAGGTATGGAGCTCCTTCTTCCGCTGGAAAACGAGCCTATATGCCTCAATTTACTTTAGAAAAAATGAATGATCAACAATTGGAAGATTTAAGAGCCTATGTAGACAAAATGGCTAAAGAATAAAAAATAAAAACAATCTAAAAAGCCAAATAATAAAGAATTTTATTTATTATTTGGCTTTTTTATTAGATAATAATATCTAGCATTAGCTTTTATCACAAACATTGATTTCGGTCTAATCATTAATCAAACTATTCAAGATGACAATACTATTCTATACATCGGTTATCATTGCAACATTCATTGCTATGGAATTTGTAGCATGGTTTTCACACAAATACATTATGCATGGTTTTCTATGGTCTTGGCATGAAGACCACCACAAACCTCATTTGAAGGATGGTTTTTTTGAAAAGAATGATTTATTCTTTTTAGTATTTGCCATTCCTAGTGCGAGTGCATATATTTTTGGTTCTGTCTATCAAATATGGTGGTTGTTTTTTATTGGAGTAGGAATATCTATTTATGGTTTGACTTATTTTCTAATACACGATGTATATATTCATAGAAGATTTAAATGGTTTAAGAAATTAGATAGTAAATATTCAAGGGCAATATTGAGAGCTCATGGTGCTCATCACTCTAAGCAAGGTAAAGAAGAAGGAGAATCATTTGGTTTGCTAATTGTCGATTCTAAATTTTTTAAGAAAAGAAAAGATTGGCTAAAAGAAGAAAAGAACAATGATATTTATGTAGAACATTAGAATAAAAAAGCGTCTGCAAATTAATACAGACGCCCATTAGAAACTTATTATAAAAAAGTCAAGATGTATTTACAACCTAATAAATTTTAAAATTTGAGCATTATTATTATCATCTTTAATAATAATAGAATATGCACCTGATTGTAAATGCTCCAATTTTATGCCAAAAGTTTGAGTTCCAGAATTTAAGTTTATATTGCCTGTAGAGACCGATTTACCAACACTATTAAATATTTGGTAATTATAAGTTCCTTCTTTATCATTATATAATTCAATTTGTAAGTTATCTTGATGGGTTACAGGATTAGGATAAGCACTTAATACTGTGAAAGATTCATTACAATGAGCTAATTCTATAAATACAATTTTACCATATTCAATATTTCCTGCAAAATCTACCCAAGCCAATCTATAATAATTATTTGTTAATGGATTAGTATCTATATATTCATAATCTATTTCTTCCAAACTATTCCCTGCTCCTTGAATTTTAGCAATGGTTTCAAAATTTCTACCATCAATACTTCTTTGCACTTCAAAATAATCATTTTCTTCTTCTGATAATGTCATCCATTTCAAAACAGCTTGGCAATTATCTTCTTCAACTGTAAAAGAACCTAATTCAATCGGTAAAGCAGCTAATGGTAAAGAAAAATTATTCAATAATAAACCACCTTCAGTAAAGCCTGACCTTAGTGAATTATCACAAACAGAACAAACATTAAGACTTGTAATTTCAACCAGCCCTGGCTCTAGTGTATTCCCAGAAGGAGGCATATTTGCAGTAAATCCATCTGAATCAAACGTAACAGAATTAATGGAATACCCAGCAGGTATATTAATAGAATATGTTCCATCTACTAAAGAAGACATTCCTATAAAATTAACAATACTACCATCAGGGGCAGTAGTTTCTACTGTAATGGTCATACTAGCTTCTTTATATGTTTGATCACCAATATTGTCATTATCTGTATCCACATAAATAGTCCCTGCGACTACAATCGGTTCATAAAAACCAGCATCAATATTGATATAATTAGAAGCACCTGGATTATTGTCTTCTTCTTCTAAAAACCCTGTAGTAGTTGGAGGTGCAGTATTAGAAATAGTCATCACGTGGGAAGTTCCTCCATCACTATCCCATTCTCCAGTAGCACCATTCAATGTAGTATTTTGAGTTGATGCTATAAATCCTGTTGGGTCATCAAAAACTACAAAATAGTTCCCATTTACTAAATCATCAAATAAATATGCGCCATCGATAGATGCTTGGGTTTCAACTAAAACATTATCTGGATTTGTTAGATTCCCTGTATCTGTACAGAGTGTACAACTATATAAATATACTGTAGTAGAAACACTTTCAGCACTCAAATTACTATCTATTCCTCCAGAAGCACCATCCAAATTACTCAATGAAGAACCATCATTATTAGCTGTAGTTCCATCTCCATAATTATCTACATATACAATTCCTGCGATAGAACCACAATTACCGATATTAGGAGAAGATTCACAAGCTTTGCAAGCAATCGGAGCAAAAGAACCCGACCAACCTTCATTATCTCTTTCATCTACTCCTCTATGATATATATTATCAAACCTAGCTTGACGACTAAATGAAGTTGAGGTTGCTTTCCAAACTGCTCCAGTAAAGCCTAGTGCAACTCCTGTGTATGTACTATTAGTGCCTGATACTTTAGTTGAAGATAAATCATAACAAGATTGTTCGTTATTATAATTTCTTGGATCAACATATAATTGGGCATCGCCACTTGTATTTAAATTATAATACATATCCCATGTATTTCCGCTAGCCTTATACACTACCTTTACACTAGCAGAACCCGTATTTATAGTTCCTCCTGTTGCTATTTCTGTCAAATTAGCATTACTTACAAGCCCCGAAGCAAAATGTACTAATTGCAACCTATCCGAACTATTAACAACCACAGCATATCCATCAGCAGTTCCAAAATCAGATCCATTAGCCGCTAATACATAAGCTACACCTTCACCACTTGAAAATCCATCTAAAGCAGAAGGACAATCAAAGGTAAACGTCCACATAATAGAATCGTTAGAAGATAATGTAGTATTGAACTCTGTAATTGGTTTATGAATAGAAACGATTCCAGAATTACTTACCATACGAACTTGCAAATCAGTACCAGACCCACTTATACTAATATCTGTAGCACTAGATTCTGTTTCTACCCAAGGATGATCAACATTTCCTACAACATTTCCTGTTGCTCCTCTATCAAAATTATCTCCTTTATATTCTGAAAATGCAGGTCCATCACTATGAAACTCCAAATCATTTTGTCCCCAAATCTCGATTTCAGTATAAATATCAGGGCTACAAGTTCCTGATACATTACTTAAAAAAGTATTATTTTCAACATCTGTCTCAGCAATGGCTGTATTAGTTGGATATACTGGCTCTCCTCCTGTTTCTACAGATAATGCTCCTCCGCTAGATGATGCTTGATTGTTTATAAAATAATTATTATCTATATTAGCGATAGCATCAGCAAGTCTAATTGCTCCTCCTCTTGTTGATACAAGATTTCCATCGAAAGTAGTACCTGAAATAACAATTGTTGGCTTGCTTGTATTACCTGTGCTAGCAGCAGCAATTGCTCCTCCGTACCTACTCGCTTGGTTTCCAGTAAAATTACTATTCGTAACCGTTAAACTAGAGCCGTCATTTACAAATACTGCTCCTCCATCTTGTTCAACTCCTGTATTTGCTAAATTACAAGTCAATTCTGAATTGTTTAATGAAACTATCGAATTACTTTCAATATAAATAGCTCCACCAGGTGCGCTCCCTCCTGCTTGATTTCCATCAAAGATACAAGTATTAAAATTAACTGTTGAAGCTCCTGTAATTTCTACAGCTCCTCCTGCACCACCAGTATTATCTCTATAATTACAAGTAAAAGATGAGCTATTAACATCAATATTGCTTCCTCCTTCAACACCTAATGCACTTGATGTAGCAAAAGAGTGATTATAAAATTTACAATCGGTAATAATACCAGTAGCTCCAGCGGAAACTGTTACAGCATCGCCCCCTCTTCTATCGCAAGCATCAAAATTACAATTAGAAATCGTCCAAGCCGTAAAAGCACCATTAACGCCAATTGCTCCTCCTGCTCCAACTCCTGAAAACTCTATAAAAGTGAAGCCACTTATTGAAGCTCCATTTCCAGCAATATTAGCAAAGCAGATTTCACTAGAACCTGCACCTGTGTTATCAACAACGGCACCATTCCCATTTACAGTCATTCCAGCAATTAAATCAAAACCTCCACTTGCATCTCCCCAATCCGTTCTGAATCCAGTCATATTAGTATTGTAATAGCCTGGAGTAAAATTAATCGTATTTATAGTATTTGCAATGGCGTAATCATAGGCAGCTTTCCAAGTAGCAAAAGGATTTGTCAATGTACCATCAGCGGCAGCATTCATATCTCCTGGAGTAGCATAGCCATAGCATTCGTATGGAGCTACGTGTACTTGAGCTTTCAGCCCTGTATTAAAAAATAGGATAAGGGTAGTAGTTAAGTATGTTAGTATTTTGTTCATAATAAATTTATATTTTGTGTGTTTTGTGTTTTCTTTATTGTTTTATAAATTTATGTGTTTGTAAATTATATGAATCATTATTATTAATAATAATAAAATAAGTTCCTGAACTCAATTGTTCTAAATTTACAGTAAATGTTTGCGTACCTTCTTCTAAAGAAACTTGATTGTTAATTAACGTTTTTCCTAAGGTATTTTGAATGGTATATTCTATATCTTTTTTATTATCTAAAAATACATCAATTGACAATATGTCACTTTGAATAGGATTCGGATAGATATTTATAATATAGTCTGAAGTATTACAATGGTTCATTTTTATATATTGAACTTCACTGTATTCTGCATTTCCAAAAAAGTCAATCCAAACTAATCTATAAAATGCATTTTTATTAATTTCTTTATCAATAAAATTATATGCTATCGGTTCTAAACTATTACCTGCTCCTTGAATTGTAGAAATCGTTTCGAAGTTTCTTCCATCTAAACTTCTTTGGATTTCAAAATAATCGTTATTTTCTTCAGATAAGGTTAACCAGCTGATTTCGGCTTCACAATTTATTTCTTTAATTGATAAAGAAGCTAGTTCAATTGGAACGACAGGAGAGTGTAACCCTCCATTAATAAATACCTGTCTTGGATTTGCTGTACTTAATGTAAGTGTTGCAGTTGCTCCAAGAATGCTTTGATTAGTAGCATTGTCATCTGCTGCATCACTATCAGAAGTGGATGTATTTGGACTTGAAGGGTTATTGTCTGTAGTATAAGTATATGTAAAAGTACCATCAGCGTCAGAGAATACTACATAATAATCTTCCCCGTCGGCATCCGCAGTTAAACCACCAAAAAAGTAATATCCAGACTCATCTGTAAGTACAGTTGCCAACAATGTGCCTGTTCCAGTATACAAACTCACACTCACACTATCTAAGTTAGAATCACCTGAACTTGAACCATCTAGTCCTACATCTTCAAAGACAAAACCAGAAATAGAACCTTCTCCTTCATCATTGAATCCTGCATCTTGATGAGTAACACTTTCGCCAGCACCTAATACAATGCCGCTTATAGTTCCACCTCCTAACAAGCCTGTAGAATTATCTAAATTAGCTGTTGCATCACTATCTGTTTCTTCTGTACTACCATCAACATTAGATGGGCTCATTGAATTATAAACACCTGTATCAGGATTAGCAAAACTAACAGTATACTCTCCTGCAGGTAATCCTGTAAAACTATAATTACCACTAGCATCTGTGAGTGCTCTACTAATCAAATTCCCATTAGAATCATACAAAAGAACAAAAGCCTCAAAGAATCCATTGTCTCCCGTTTCTTGAATTCCATCTCCGTCTACATCATGCCATACTTGACCACTAATGCTTCCTGTTGATGACAACTCTATACAAGACCCACCTACTTCATCTGCTCCCGTCAGTGTATTGATAAGACAAGCTCCTGGAACTGTAATCGCACAATAAGCATCACAAGCAAATGTAGGTGCTGTACCTGATAGACTAGTAAATGAACCTGACCAACCCGTACCAAAAGTAGGAAATCCGTAATAAAAATTATTAAATCTAGCTAATCTGCTTGAAGTAGTACTTGAGCCTTGCCAATAAAATCCCATATTGGCTAAAGCCGTTCCGGTATAAGTTGCATCCGTCACATTATCCGTTCCTGCCGAAAGTGCGCGCGGGTCGGCATCTAAATTTGTTAATTGATTACTTGAATAAGGGCTTGTATTCAAATCCCAAGTATCGTCAGTCGGGTCAAAATCGACTCTTATTGTAATAGAACCAGCAGCTGAAGAACTTGACTGAGTTGTAATGGAAGTCAAAGTCCCTTTTAATCCGCCGGTATATCTTACTAAAGCAACTGTTCCAGCAGGAAAAGAACCTACGATTGCATAACCGTTTCCAGCACTTTCAAAATTAGTATCGCTAGCAGCTATAACATAAGCCCAATTATCTTGTGATGCACCGAAAGCACCGTCTAAGGTAGTTCCCCATGAAGCAGATACATACCAAGTAACGATATTTGTATTGTTTGTTAAAGTATTATCATAACCGCTAATTGCTTGATGAACATAAACCGGATTCAAATCGTCCAAAGATAAATAATCGGAACCCGTAATTTGAGCGAATGCGCTACCCGTTTCCACTTCGTTCCATCCGTTACCAACGGTCGTACTGTTTGCTCTATCAAAATCATCTATTAAAACGGATCCAGATACAATTCCTGAACCCGTAATATTGGGGGCAGAAGATGCCATATTAATACCTGCTATATCAGCATTCGTAAATATATCCACACCACTTCCTGATAAGTTTCCTGTGAAAGTAGTATTCGTTAGATTATACTCACCACCTGTATTCTGAATATATATCGCTCCGCCAGTAGTATTTGCTCCTGTAAAAGT
>JAHDBK010000013.1:0-8817 GCA_020630455.1 Saprospiraceae bacterium | reverse complement strand
CACCTGTATTCTGAATATATATCGCTCCGCCAGTAGTATTTGCTCCTGTAAAAGTTTTATTTTGATTTGCTGAAAAATAACATTCGTTAATATCAACATGTGCATAATTCATATAAAGAGCTCCACCCGCATCAGCTCCATTTTCTTCAAAGGTACAATTACTTAGTGTTACATCCGTTTGTGAAGGATCCGTTGAATCTCCTCTTATATTCAAACCTCCACCATAAGAGGCACCAGTACAAGCATTTTGATAAAAATTACAGCCCGTCAAAGTAACCGTAGTTTGATCTGTATTATTCCCTTCAATACTTACTGCACCTCCACCTACTTGACCAGCACCTGCATCTTCTGTATTTAACATAAAATCACAATTAGTCATATTAACTGTTGTACCTGCATCAACATACACAGCTCCTCCTTTACCTGCATTTGTAGCATGATTATCGGCAAAAGTGCAGCCTGTAAAATCAACAAAAGAATTTCCTGTGATATGAACACCTGCTCCTTCAGTTTGTGTTTCATTACAAGTAAATACACAATCTTCAAATAAAATGGGACTCGCTAAAGTTCCCGATGGAACAGATGTACCATTTTCAGTTATTGTAGCTACTCTTTGGTTTCCATTTTTATTATTAATAAAAGTACATCTTCTAAAAGTAACATTAGTACAAGCAAATAAATTAATTACATCGTTAGAATTAGTTTCTGAATCATCAAAAACACAATCTTCAATTAAGATATTTGTTGCATCTGTAAAATAAAAAACACCTGTCCAATTTTTAAAATACAAATTCCTAATGGTTAAGCCATCGAAGTTTGAGCCTGTTACAAATCCATTAGCTCCACCGCTTAAATGAAGCAATGTTCCACAACCATCTGTACTCCCTTCAATAGTCAAACCATTGTATGTAGAGGTCATGGTAAATTCGGAAGCAATTGCGTTTCCAATTACAGAATCATCTCCATCTGTATCATAATCATAAGTGCCGATATAAGCATCAGGTAAAAATGAAATAGTCTGATTTGTTGTTGTTAAAGACTCATGAGCGGCTTGCCATGAGGCATAGGGATTGGCTAAACTCCCATCTTCGCCTCCATCTTGATTCCCCCAATTTCCACCACTACCACTTGGCGAGTACTCTATAGGATCCCATGGACCGACATAAACTGTTTGAGAATTAATTGTTGTGTTGTTTAATAAAAGGGCAAGAACAATTACAATTGAGTTAAGATATTTCATAAATTGTTAATTTAAATATTTGTTTGAGTTGAAAACAAAATCAATAAAAAATAAAGCTTGAAAATAAAGTTAAATACAATTAATTAACAAAAATTTCATATTTTTACAATATTATTTAAATCCTATTTCAACACTAAATACAATAATCAACTGATTATTAGTCATTTAAAATTTCATAAAAACAAAATTATAGGAACTCTAAAACACATCAAGAAGAAGTATTATGCGTTTAATTGATATCTAATTTATGAAAAAAGACAAACTTTACCAAATTATTTCATCACTTTCTAAACCAGAGAAAAGATACTTTAAATTACACAGTAATACATCGGGTGTTGTAGAAGAAAAAAAGTATATCAAAATCTTTGACATTCTTGCAAATATGAAGTATTATGATGAAACAAAATTCCTTGAATTATTAAAAGAAAAGAAAATAGATACTCGCTATCTAAATGGCGACAAAAACTATTTATATCATCAAATAATAGAATCGCTAGCTCAACAGCAAAATAACCAAACCGCTCATTTAAAAGTTAGGCACTATCTCAACATTTGTAATATTTTATATAAAAAAGGACTCATAAAACAAGCACTTGATTATTGTACAAAAGCTAAAAAAATTGCAAAAGACCACGAACTCATACTCTTGATTCCTAACATTTTGATTACTGAACGAGGGCTTTTATCTTTTAGTGAAAATTACAACACTATCGACCAATCATACCAAGCAATGCAGGAAGCGACAATAGAGATTAAAGCATACAACCATATAGACACCCTTTATAGACAGTCCATTATTTTATTAAAAAAAATAGATAAAGTTCGCAAATTTGAACAATTAGAAAAAATAGATGACATTTATAATAGTCTTCAAAATTACCCAAACGAACAATTATCGATTTATTCATTAATTAGAAAAAACCAATGCCTTGCGGCTCTTTATTATATTAAAAATGAAAAACAAAAAGAATTTGAAGTTGTCAAACAAAACATTGAAATCATTGAAAACAATCTAAAGTTTAAAGAAGAACATTATTTCGAATACATCACCTTTTTTAGTTATTTACTTAGATTAAGCAAAACACAATTACCAGAACAATACGCTGTTTTATTTCAACAGTTCATCAATATGGCTCATTTTGCAAAAAAAGACAAGAAAAAAATCCAAGCAAGAATATATAGTTTAGCTTATAGTACAGATATTGTAAAAAAACTTGATGAAGGCAATTTTGATAAGGGCATTCAACAAATCGACCATATTAAAAAAATATTGAAGCAATTCAACGAACTCATCCCTCGCTCTGTACACCTAACTTTTCAATACAAATTTGCTTATTTATATTATGGACAAGGAGATTTATCTACTGCCCTCAATTACATTAATTCTATTATTAATGAATATGAAGAAAATGATAGACCCGACGTGTTTTTATTCACCCACATCCTCAACTTAATCATTCACTATGAATTAGGAAATGATGTATTGGTCACTTACAGACTTAGGTCTGTTTTTAGCCTTTTGAAAAATAGAAATCATTTGTTTAAAACTGAACAAAATATTTTAAATTGTATCAAACAGCTTCAAAAATCAAAAAACAAAACGGAAAGAAAAGATGTGCTACTATTGTATAAAAACAATATTACAAAACTATTTGAAGAACAACCTTTTGAAAAAAATGTATTACAATATTTTGATTGTATTACATGGCTAGATTGTTTATTAAAAGGTGTTTCTTTTCAAGAAATGAAGCAAATAAACCTCAATACAATGTAACTTAAGTCTATTAAAAAGATTAACTTTATTCTATGAAACATACACTCTATATTTATCTACTTACCTTCTTGTTTATTTCTTGTAAAAAAGAAATAAAAGACTCAAATAAAGAAGAGATTTTAAATCAAAATTATAAAGAAATTTCTTTATCTTATCAATTTAGGGATGGTAAAGAAATTATCTCTTATGAAGAAGCCGTTGATGTTTTGGATGAAGACTCCAATTTTGTTTGGTATAGTAAAATACCTCAAATGCACGACAATCATCAGCATGAACATTCTCATCATATGATGAACTATAATAGCATAAAAGTTTGCCCAAATAAAATGCAGTATATTAGTTATTCAGCTATGCATGATGAAAGCACGGATTCTTTTAATATATTCCGTAGAGATACCGTTTCTTTAAGAGATGAAGATATCAAAGTATATACAATTGATAATCAAGAATACACCGTTTATAAAATTATTGAACCAGATTGGCACGAGGGTTTATGTATTGTAAGCATTGTATCAAAAGAACATGGTTTTTTGCTAGGAAAAGGAGATATAGGACAATATGTTATTAGTAAACAAATAGATGATTCCAATTTACAACCCTTAATGAAAAACATCCAAAAAGACAGTACTTTCTTCTCTTGTGGTGATTTTCCACCTCGCCCTAAAAATATCATTGATGCAATCAATTATTGAAAATAATTAAAAAATGAATACATTAGAATACGAAGCATATATTGTTTATAATAATAAAAAATTAGACCTAAAACCCAAAGGCATCACTTCTGCTGAAGAATTATATGTTGACATTCAAAATCAAAAAATTGATAATATCAATACTTTTCAATTATTTATCCATACTAAGCAGCCTATAAGTCTTGATAAAGTTGTTGTAGAAATCAAAATTAATCCTAAAGATTTTATAAGCATCTTTGCTAATGGTTTCCAATCATGGTCTGAAAGTAAAGAAATGCAATTTCATGAAGAAATTAAGGGGCTTCGCTCTTTTGCCAAACCTTTTTTAAAATATTATGGCGATGATTTTTTTCCTCAAATAGAAAGAGGAAGGGGCAAAATACATTCTTGGAATTACACTTATTTTAGACATAAAAATCAAAAAGAAATCCTCTTTTTTGGTTCTCTAAATGAGAGAAGTGGTTATACTTTATTACAATACGACCATCAAAAACAAGTACTCAAAATAGAAAAAGATTGCACAAAAACTGAACTCAAACACTCTTTCCCTGCCCTCGATTTTTGTAGTATACAAGGAGAAGACAATACTGTTTTTAAAAAATGGAACACCTTTAAAAATAAAGAAAATTCTTTATATTTTAACAACAAGTCCCAAAGTAAAGCAGCTTTTGGTTGGACGAGTTGGTATCATTATTATACTCATATTAATGAAAATATTATTCTTAAAAATTTAAATGCTTTTCAAGAAAAGAATATTCCTTTAGATATTTTTCAAATAGATGATGGGTACCAACATGCCGTTGGAGATTGGTTGGACGTTGATAAAAAGAAATTCCCTAATGGACTAAAAACCATTAGCAGTGCTATTCAAAAACAAGGAGCTAAAGCAGGGATATGGCTTGCTCCTTTAATTGTTGAAAAAAAATCTTCTATTTATCGAAAACATCCAGAATGGTTACTAAAAGATAATAAAGGAAATCCTATAAAAGTAGGTTACAACCCTATGTGGAGTGGTTTTTATTATGCTTTAGACATTCAAAATCCAAGCGTAAAAGAATACCTTTCTGGTGTATTTTATACCATGAAGCACAAATGGGGTTTTGATATGTTTAAGCTCGATTTTCTGTTTGCTGCTGCCGTTCAAAGTACTCCTTATAAAAACAAAGGGCAAATCATGGCAGAAACGATGGAGTTTTTGAGACAGACCTGTGGCGATTCCTTGATTTTGGGTTGTGGGGTGCCGCTCTCTTCGGCAATGGGTGTAGTCGATTATTGTAGGATTGGAGCAGACATACATCTTTCTTGGGAACACTCTTTATTAAAATTCATTAGAGCAAGGGAACGCGTTTCTACTATTGTTGCCCTTCATTCTGTTTTGAGCCGTTGGCAAATAGGAGGTAATGCCTTTTGGAATGACCCCGATGTCTTTCTATTGAGAAAAACAAAAAATAAATTAACAGCAACTCAAAAGAAAACCGTTTTGCTGGTCAATGCTATTTTAGGTCAATTGATTTTTACTTCAGATTATATTGCTGATTATGATAATGAACAATTAGAATACTTAAAATGGGCTCAGTTTTTCTTAAATAATGAAGTTCAAAGCGTAAGCAATTATAATGATTATTATATTATTAATTTTAAAAATAATAATGAACAATTTTATGCTCATGTCAACCTCAATAAACAAGCTACCAAGATGAAAAGTCCATATTTAAAAAACAGAACGATTCAAGCCTTCGAAACCATTATTGTCAATGATAGGAATGTTTGTTGTGTTGGGTAAGCAGTTATCAATGAACAGTTATCAGTTTGTGATTATTAATAGTTTTAAATACAATCCTTCCTAGACTTTTTTAAGCTAAATATTTAGAATAAAAAATCTCAATCATCTCAATACTAAAAAATATCTTTAATAATTTGCTATCAATTTATAATTTTTTTAAAATATTCTTTCATAAAACTAAAAATACCAATGTCTTCAAATAAGCATATATTTAATTTACAAGACTTATCTACAAGAATAAAACTTTTAATTTCTAGTAGCAAAAAACGAATAAATGTCAACATCAATAATGAAATTTTACATACTTATTGGCAAATTGGAGAATTAATTATTGAAAGAGAAACTGAAAATAATATAGACCTAAAATCTAGTAGAGTATTAATTCTTGAATTATCAAAAATTTTGACTATACAAATAGGGAAAGGCTTTAGTCGTAGTAATCTTACTTATATGAGGCTTTTTTATTTAAAATACCCTAATGGTGTGACAATGTCACACCAACAAAGTTGGTCTCATTTTATTGAATTTTTAAAAATTGAAAACGATTTAGAAAGGAACTTCTATGAAAAACAATCTAGTTTAGAAAATTGGTCAGTTAGAGAATTGAGAAGGCAAAAAGATAGTGCTTTATTTCAAAGATTAGCATTAAGTAAAGACAAAGAGGGCGTTTTAAAACTTTCTAAAGAAGGTCAAACTATTAAATCAGATGAAGATTTAATAAAAGACCCATATGTGCTTGAATTTTTGGGCATACCAGAAAAGTCGAAATATTCTGAAAAACAATTAGAAACCAAAATTATAGAAAATCTTCAAAAATTCTTACTTGAATTAGGCAAAGGGTTTGCATTTATCGGAAGCCAATATAGAATAACTTTAAATAATACTCATTTTTATATTGACTTAGTTTTTTATCATAGGATTTTAAAATGTTTTGTTGTAATTGACTTAAAAATTGGAGAAGTAAAACATACTGATATTGGACAAATGAATATGTATTTAAATTATTTTAAAGAAGAAGAAAATGTTGAAGATGACAATGACCCTATAGGAATTATTCTCGTTGCTAGTAAAGATGAAATTATGATTAAATATGCAACAGGAGGACTTTCAAACAAAGTTTTTGTTTCCAAATATCAAACATATTTACCTAATAAAAATATCCTTGAAGAAAAGATGAGAAAAATAATCAATCAATAGACTTTATTAAGAGCATGTTTAAATTTTAATCTTTATGAAAATCAACATATTAAGAACTTGTCTTTATAAATATGTTATCGTTTATCCCGATAAACTCAAAAATATTTATTTCGCCAAAACCTTAATCTATTGATTATCATTGTGATAAATTTTTAAACATACTCTAATTATATCTCAATACTATGTACTCAGTCCTCAATACTAAAAAATACATGAAGCGTTGCTTTGAATTAGCGACAAAATCCAACAATAAGGTGAGGAACAATCCTATGGTTGGCTCTATAATTGTTTATAATAATCGAATCATTGGGGAGGGTTGGCATCAAGAATACGGCAAAGGACATGCAGAGGTCAATGCTTTTCATTCTGTAAAAAAAGAAGATGAAAAATACTTGCCCGAGTCCACTATTTATGTCAATTTAGAACCTTGTTTTCATTTTGGCAAAACGCCTCCTTGTGTTCAGCTCATTTTAGAAAAAAAAATAAAAAGAGTAGTAGTATCTTGCTTAGACCCCAATCCAAAAGTAGCAGGACAAAGCATCGCTTTATTACAAGAAAAAGGAGTAGAAGTAGAAACCAATATTTTAGGAAAAGAGGGACAATTTTTAATTAGAAGATTTTTAACAAATCAAGAACTGAAACGCCCTTATATCATTTTGAAATATGCTCAAAGTCAAGATGGTTTTATCGGAAAAGAAAATGAAAGCATTTGGCTAACAGGAAAGCTAAGTAAAACACTAGTCCACAAATGGAGAAGTGAGGAATCAGCGACTCTAATAGGTACAAAAACTGCATTAGTTGATAACCCACAATTGACTAATAGACTTTATGGCAATCAACAAGGCACTAGAATTATCATAGATAAAGACAATAGCCTTCCTAAAAATTTGCATATTTTTGATGCTTCTATTAAGACCATTATTATTAATAACAAAATAAGCATTAATAAAGAAAACTCTTTATTAATTCATAAAAAAATCAATTTCAAAAATCAATTTTTTAGCGAATTATTTCAAGTATTATTATCAGAAAAAATAAAATCGGTCATTATAGAAGGAGGAGCAAAAACACTTCAATCCTTCATTGATGCGGGATATTGGGATGAAGCACGTATCTTTACAGCTCCTAAGCTATTGAAGGCAGGTATAGAATCGCCACAAGGTGTAAAAAACTTCCCTCATCAAAGCTATTCAATAGGAGATGACCAGTTAGACATTCATTACAAAACGAAATATTATCAACATTGGAAACAGGACTTATCTATTTAATACTTAGCATTTCTGCATCAGCATTTTTAATCCTTCTTTTCAAGGCATTTGCACAACGCAACATCAATACTTTCCAAGCGATTGTAGTGAATTATTTCGTTTGTATTATTACAGGTTCAATTATGATGGGAGAGATGCCCATTAAATCAGGTTTTTGGAATGAAGCATGGTTTTATTATGCAATTGGTTTGGGCCTGTTATTCATCATTGGTTTTAATATTGTAGCAGAAACCGTCAAGCAATTTGGGGTGACTGTAGGCTCTGTTGCCCAAAAAATGTCCTTGATATTGTCTGTTTCCTTTGCTATTGTTTACTATAATGAAAGTATCAATTTTTTAAAAATAATGGGAATTGTTATGGCATTAGTGGCCGTTGTACTCACTAATATACCATCCAAGGAAGAGGGGGCGGCTATCACTCCTAATACTTTTAAAAAATACGCTTATTTAATCGCCTTAACTTTTATAACAAGTGCTATGATTGAAATCGGCTTGCAGTATGTTGAAAAAAATGTAGCAGCTCAAGCCAATGACCCTTCCTTCATTATTTTCTTGTTTTTTACTGCGGCAGTAATTGGTAGTTCATACGCTATTTTTCAAGTAGCCAATGGCAAAATGAAAATTGAGAAAAAGAATATTATAGCAGGCATCGTACTTGGTGTACCCAATTATTTTTCTATTTATTTTCTAATGCTAACCTTAGGGGTTTGGGATGGTTCTATCGTTTTCCCTGTAACCAATGTAGGTATTATCAGCGTGGCTTCAATTGCCGCTTACTTCATTTTTAATGAAAAATTATCTAGATTGAATATACTAGGAGTATTAGCGGCTTTAACCGCTATTTTGATGATTGGTTTTGCTTGA
>JAHDBK010000549.1 GCA_020630455.1 Saprospiraceae bacterium | reverse complement strand
AACTTTTAAGAATTTACCATTCTCCCATTTCTCTAAATAACTTTCATTAATGACTACTTTTTGGGGTTCATCGTTGCTCATCATATCATAATGATGAGAAGAAATTTTAGTATACAATTCTTTTCCAAAGAGCCAAGACTCGCTGACTTCTTGTCCTCCATCTCCTCCGATAAATTCAAAGACATTATAGGATTTTTCAAAATATTCATATTCTTTATTATATATCAATAGATATTGGAAATGATACCAATTTTCAGTAATGTAAACTACATAAGCATCATAGGTTTCATCTATTATAAAATAATATTGAGGAAAACAATTGGCTGCCCCGTCTTTTAATCCCGTATTTTCTAGTATCGTATCGTTTAAGACCAATTGTATGAGGGAATCGGGTATAAGTTCCCCTTCTTCTAATATTTCATTATCAATAAAATGAAAATGTAAAAAGGAATCTCTATTTGTATTGAAAAAATTGGTTTCATATGAAAAATAATTCATAAATCCATCCTGTGCTGTAGGGGTTTCAAAAATTACTGGTTTAGAATTACATGAATAGAGTAATAATAAAATGAGGAGTATAAAGTAATAGTTTTTCATTGATAAAATTTTTGATAAAAAAAATTCTTTATCAAAAATACAAAAAAAGAGATAAGTCCACAAAGACTTATCTCTTAAAATGTAAACCTAATACGCATCCGTATCGGATAATTTATTACTACATTACCACAAGTGACTAAACTTCAAATCATTACAGAAGAGCTAAAGTGTATTTTTCAATGTGGATTGGTATAATAATTAAATTATCGTTGTACTGTTCCTGTTGGATTAGTAGCAGAAGCATTATTAGACATCGTATATGAAGTGTGATCCATTGCATTTGCAGGTACTTGTCCTACTAATGGTTTCAATAAAAATGGATTAGGACTATTGTCTGGGCTTGGCTCAACAGAAATCACCACTGCTCCACCAGACAAATCTGTTGGGAAAGTCAAACCTGAAGGAGCGTTCATTAATAAATCTTCTCCAGGGAAAGGAGGGCCACCTGCAGTTCCGCTATATGGAGCTGCGTTATCTGCACCACTTACAGAAGTAAACCTCCCTGTAGAAACAGGCACACCATCTACAACTGCCCATCCTTCATACATCCAACCATTAGGAAGTGTTGGTAAGTTAAGAGAAGCTGAAGGACCTGTAGGGTCTAACCACCAAACACCACTATTTTCATTGGTATTAGAACCACCATCAGTAGGTGTTGCTAATATATAACTTCCTGTAGAAGCGCTAAAATCATTTCCTAATGCAGAACCATGGTCTACAGTAACACTAGCAGAATTTCCTGAAAAATCACCTGCTAAAATATGTACGCTACTTGGACCAGGGTCACTATCTGGACTAGGTTCTATCGTTAAAACATAGGCACTTGCTGCAGATAAATCATCTAAATCTAATTCAAATTGATTTTGGTCTAGATTTCCGTTGGCATCTACATTGAAGATTCCAGCGGATTTGGCACTACCATTTACTATTATCCATCCTTCATAGGCATAATCTGAACCCAAATCTTCTAAACCTGAAAGGTTTAGCGTTAGCGTTCCTTTTTCATCATCTTTACATCCTACTAGTGTCATTAGTGAAATCACTAAAATAATTGCTAAAAAATTTACTACTTTCATTTAATTGCTTTTTTTGTTAAAAAATAATATTAATAAACTCATTTTTTAAATGCGTTTATTACAACAAAAGTCGAACAAAAATGAATGTAATGCTTAATCAATTTTTCCTTGAAATTTAACCATTTTTCCTTTTCTAATTCCATACAATGAATTGAATAAAAAAAAATGATAATTCTTTTTTGAGAAACAGTATTTAAAATAAGGGATAATAAAGAAAATTCTTTATTATCCCCTTGTATTAAATCTAATATTTACTACCTTTAAATATGGCTTAGCTTTTAAATTCTAAAGGTGTAACGCCTTGATTTTTTTTAAAAAATCTACTGAATGATTGTATATCTGAAAAGCCTAATTCATAACCAACTTCTGACACTGTTTTATCAGAATAATATAAAAGTCTTTTAGCTTCTAATAATTTTCTATCATGGATGAATTGAAGAGGAGATTTATTCCCTATTTTTTTAAATAGATTGGAAAGAGTTTTGGGAGATTTATATAATAATTCTGCATATTCTGCTACCGTATGTTTTTCTTTAAAATGTTGTTCAACCAAAAAATTATACTCCCTTATCAAATCCATATTAGAATTATCTAGCTTCATGGAATTAACTTGCTTTTTATAAACCCTTGTACAAATAATTAGAATTCTTTTTAGCATCATTTGAAGCATCTCTTGTTGAAAATTATCTGTTGAAGTCATCTCATTTTCGAGTAAATTCCATTCTTGTGACAATGTGTTAATTTCTTCTACATTAGGATAAATAACAGGAAGAATAGAACCGCCATAAAACAATACCCCTTTACATCCTACTTCGCTATCATGGTTCAAAATACAATAAAAGAATTTATTCCACTTTAAAATTTTAACCTTGCCTAATTTTTTAACGATTACTTTATTGAATTCGGTTAAGCATAGAATAGCATTTTTATTGAACTGATATTCTACAGCATCAATAATTAATTCATTATCATCAGATAAAAACCAAACTACCAAAAGTTCACTTTCTTTATAGTTTGATATCAAATCATATTCAATATTCTCTGAGTTGCATAATTCAAAATATTCTCCAGCTCTTCCTATAAATTTCATGTAATTTTTTTCGTTTATGTTTTAAAAATAAGAGCATGTTTAAATTTTAATCTTTATGATAACCAATATATTAAGAACTTGTC
>JAHDBK010000548.1 GCA_020630455.1 Saprospiraceae bacterium | reverse complement strand
ATATTCTTGAACTATTTCTTTATAAAATACTGAATCCCAATCCATTTCCATAAATGGACTAATTTCATTCAATACATATTCTAAAGCATAGACATTATTTTCTTCATCTATCATTTTATCAGCAAATAAAACCAAAATCCTCACTATGTCTTTTTCTTTAAATTCATCTCCTTGAACTGTAGATTTTTTTTGAGGTCTTTCTTTTATCTCAATATTTGAAAAACCCTCTTCTTCTGGAAAAGGAGCTTGCTCTTCTAGTTGTTGGGAATTATATTTTGAACGGGCATCTTTGGCTTTTTTAATCACCAATTTATTCACCTCACGGTGAATTAAGGCTTCTTCTGTTTGAGTTAAAGTAGCACAAGTCTTGACATAAACAGAACGCTTAACTGCATCTGGAATTTTAGCTATCGTTTGGATGATGTCCTTGATTAAATCAGCTCTTTTAATAGGATCATTTTCAGATGCTTTGAGCAGTTCTTCTGTCTTAAAAACAACAAAATCCTTTTTATTTCTTTCAATGAATTCTTCTGTCTTAGTAGTACCTAATTGTTGTAAAAGACTATCGGGGTCTTCTCCTTCTGGCAACATGACCAACTTCACATTCATGTCTTGCTCAAGTACCATATCCAAAGCCCTCAATGCCGCTTTCTTTCCAGCTGCATCACCATCAAAAAGAAAAGTAATATTAGGTGTAAAACGCTTAATCAAACGAATTTGACCTTCAGTCAAAGAAGTACCACAAGGAGCAACGACATTAGAAATACCTGCTTGGTGCATTGCCAATACATCAGTATATCCTTCGACCATTATACATTCATCTTGTTTTCGGATTTGAGTCCTTGCAAAATGAAGTCCATATAATACTTTACTTTTATTATAAATTTCTGAATCAGGAGAATTGAGATATTTGGCAGTTTTGGCGGTATTGTCCAAAATACGACCTCCAAAACCAATTACTTTACCCGAAATATTGCGAATGGGAAATATGACTCTACCTCTAAGGAAATCTCTACCATGTTTTGAAGTCAAACCAAGGGTTTGCAATTGTTCTAATTTATAACCGTCTTGAACAGCCTTAAGAGTGAATTGATCTTTGGTGTCATGCGCATAACCTAAGCCCCACTCCTTTATCGTTTCTTCTCTAAATCCCCTTTCTTTGAAATAGGACAATCCAATACTCTTACCAAAATCCGTATTCCATAGTTCTTCTTTAAAATAATCAAAAGCATATTGATTAAGGGCGTAATAATCATCAATTTTGCGTTTTTCTTCCTTTGCTTCTGTACTCAACTCTATCTCCTCTACCTCAATTCCATATTTAGCCGCTAGACTTTTTAAGGCTTCGGGATAGGAATATTTTTCGTGTTCCATCAAAAACTTGATGGGATCTCCTGCTTGTCCACATCCAAAACATTTATAGATATTCTTTGCAGGAGAAACCACAAAAGAAGGCGTTTTTTCATTATGAAAAGGACAAAGACCAATCATATTCACCCCTCTCCTTCTCAATTGAACGAAATCTCCTACTACATCTTCTACTTTAGATGCTTCTATAATCGCTTGTATGGTTTTTTCTTTTATCATGTATTAGTACTGAGTATTGAGTACAAAGTATTGAGTATATGAAATAATTAATAAAGAGATTTCTTTATTTTTTTATTAATATGAATATATAAATATAAATATAAGGATTATTTGAATAGTATTAAAATTATGGCATCAAGTGGTTTATAAATTGTATAGTCACTTGACCAATATATAAATCATAATCTATCTGATAATTGACTATCGCTTTTTGAGTATTTTCATCTAATTGCTTAGTGATTTCAAATTTATAATACCCTTTTTGTTTTAAATGAGTTTGAATCTCTTGGATTAAGTTTTCATTGATATCACAGACTATTTCATGTTCTCTAATCATGGCATCTCTTAGAATTATTGTTTTTTCTTGTTGATGTTTTATAGCTGGTTTTGTTATTATTATCTCATTTTTTTCTTTTATTTTTTTATTAATATAATAATCCTTACACAACAATTGAATATTGGCTAATTGATATGCTTCTAAATCTGCTTTAGGTTTAATTTTTAAAATACTTATGTAGTGGGCGGGGATTATCTCCACTCTAGACGGGTCACAATATCTAGTTAATAATCTATTTCTTTTAATTATTTTTTTTTCTTCAATTTGCTTTTTTTCCCAATTTGAACTTATGTGTACATTTTCCTCATCTTTTAAAGACCATTGATAATATGATTTTTGATAAATATAATCTTTATATATTATTTCATATTCTAATATAGAATCTGGACAAGGAACTATCCTCGTATCAGCCTCTGAAATTTGTAGCAATACTTTTGAAGTATCTACATAATCAATAATAAATTTCAAATTTTTATAATTATTAATAATATAAAAAGAATCAAAATAAATAGTATCATAAGTGAAATACTTACTAGCACTAATGTAAGCTTCTTCATCTTCTAATACCCATTCGACTGTATCCTTTTTAACTTTATGTTGTATAATACAATCACCAAAACAGGCATATTGAGTTTCTGATTTCTTTTGAAAAAAGAAATTATCACTATTATTTTGAGAAAACAAAATATTACAATGGAGTAAGAAGAGGACTATAAAGCATTGGTATTTCATGACAATGATATTAATTTATAAAGAAAATTCTTTATAAATTTGGTTTTTAAACGATTTTATTATTAGACGATAAAATCATTTAAAACGTTGCATGAATTAAGAGCATGTTTAAATTTTAATCTTTATGATAATCAACATTTAAAGAACTTGTCTTTATAAATATTTTATCGTTTATCCCGATAAACTCAAAAATAT
>JAHDBK010000547.1:1476-2880 GCA_020630455.1 Saprospiraceae bacterium | reverse complement strand
AATATACCAATTTTTGGTAGTTATGTCAACTTTTTTTATCGCTTGTGTAGAACGGTTGCACAACCCCAAAATTGCGAAAATCCACCGAAAATTTAGAATGGAAATATAAAACTAAAAATACCTTTTTCCACCGAAAGTAAAAACTGAAAACCAAGATTTTCGCAAATTGCGGGATGTGCGATGTTCGCTGAAGTTTTCTTTCTTATAAGTGTCCTGATTCCCAATTTGACCAATGGTTATTAGGTTGAAGACTTGGTTTCCATTCTTTTGTATCTTTTTTAACTAAAACTTTTGCTATTAATTGATAAGTTTCTATTTGACTCGGCAATCTTTCTTCTTCATAAACGCTTAAATGATAGAATTTATCTATTGTCATTAATTTTGGTATTTCATTCGGTAGTTGTGATTTTATTTCTTTTTGGGTTGCATTAATTATTTTTGGATTTGTTTCGTTAAAGTATCGAATCAATTCACCAAAACCAATTAGCTTATTTGGATTTTCATATTCATCTATTTTTATTCCAAGTTTTTCAAATTTATCTGAACTCAATTTTATTTTGACCAATGCATCTCTAATTCGAATTTCAGTTATAGAATTATCTATTTTTTCAAATTGTTCCATCTCTGTTCCTGATTTATTCTCTATTCTTTCAAATTCTTTCGGTGTTATGAGATAAATATTTTTTGTATTAGTAATGTACTAGACTTTTGACAAAAGGCGAACCCCTAACTTGGTACAAATTAGTCTAGCAGTAATGTAATATATTTGTTACAAGGTTTAATCTCCTTCTTTTTTCTCGTTTTTACCTTTTATCCGCACGGGATAACGAGGTCTTTTAGCTAAGATTGTACCTGGTTTTCTGCCTTTACCTTTTATTTGTAGTTTTGGTAAAAAGTCAGTTTGCTCAAAGCCCAAAATAATTCTTTGTGCCTGATTTTGCACCTGTGATGGAGTGGCTTTCAAGCCAAATTCTTTTCTTTTTTGATGATTTTCATCATACTGTTGCCATTTGTGTGTTTCATAATTGGCTTGTTCTTGTGCTACATAAAGTAGCCAATAAGCTAGACTAACAATTTCTAACCAGCTTTGTAAATGGTCTTCCTCTGGTGTCTGAAATTTATCCAATAATAATCGTTGCTTACCAAATCGAAAGAAATGTTCAATATCATAACGATTTCGATAAGCCCAGTAAATTTCTTCTCCCGTTATTTCTTTCCTTCTTTTCCCCCAAACTCCTAACCACATCGGCTTTTCAAAAATTGGTTTTTGTGTTTGTGCATCCAACAAGCGTACTTGGACTAAACGAAAAACTTTGTCTTTCATATTTTTCTTTCGTTTACTCCGCAGGAGCATATCTTCCCAAATTGATACTTCTACAATTGCCGTTTTGCCTTTGGCTAATT
>JAHDBK010000547.1:0-1376 GCA_020630455.1 Saprospiraceae bacterium | reverse complement strand
TTGTACCATAAACAGCATCTGCTCCACGATTATCTTTATTCTTGCTCCGCCTATCTTGCACTTGTGCTCTTGTTAGTTGTTTCCACACATTCCTATTGGAGGCCAATCGAATAATATTCACTAAATTCTTTTGTTTGTACGTATCTGCTATATATTCAGGGCTGCTATAGTTGCTATCTAAAGCATTGACTGTCAATAAATTTCTAAAAGGCAACTCTTCACTTTCTAATAGCTTGTTGACTTGTTGGGCTGTAAAACTATTTTTATTCACCCCATAGGTTACTAGTTCCATACTTAAAGGAGGATTCCAGCTTGCTGTGCTAAACCCATACAAAGGACAACGCATTGATAAACCCACTGTGCTTACTTCATAGCCTATTTCTACTGGCTTGTTTCCTTTAACTGCAGTATTTGGTTTATAGGTATATCTACGGTTGGGTAATGTCGGTGAATAAGGGCGAAATAGTGGACTACTATCTGTATTCAATAACCAAAATTTTTCAAATGGTCGTTCCGCTTCTCCTATCGCCGAGCCTTTTATAGGCAAATTTTTTTCCTACCTCTTCTTGCTTAGCTCCTGATTCCTGCTTACTCAGCACATCTACTACTTTACTGATGCTTGAATACTGATAGTGGTAACAGGGACTCAAACTAAGTTCAACTACCGACTTTGAATTCCGTTGACTCGCTAAGCCCATCACTACATTGGCTAATGCTTTGTTTTTTTCAGTTTCTATTCGTAATATTGATTTGCAGAACTGTTCTACTACCATGATATTTGTAGTTTGTGATTATTCCCAAATGTCGGGAACAGTTCTCTTTTTTTTAATTTATTTTTTCGATGTCAAAAGTCTAGTAATGTAGTTTCTTTCTGAATGTTTATCTACAGGATATTCAATACAATTACCAATATAATTTAATTCTATTTCAGCTGAACATCCTCTATTTTGAAAGCCACTTTTTTCAAGAACAATTGCCCAATTCTCTTCATCCGCATAAAGATGAATCCTACTATTGGCAGTTTCACAATATCCATGCTCCAAATCCAGAAAAAAAGCGTATTTTATATCTCCTTCTTTTCCTTTCGGATATCTTGAATTTGTTATCCCTTTAAATGCCAAATCTATTTCTTCTAGAATTTTTTGCTCAGTGTATTTCATATTTAATCTAGTTTTCATTATTTCAGCGAACGGAGCGGCGGCTTGCCGCCGCCACAAGGAATCGCAGTGGTGGTCGGTAAGCCGCAGTTCTGTTTTGGGGCTTCGTTACCCCAAATGCGAGCCGCCGCTCCGTTCAGTTCAAGGGCGAAGCCCTTGAACTGAACGGTTGCATAAATATCGTTTGTCCGTATAGGGCACATGAATATTTTATGCTAT
>JAHDBK010000546.1 GCA_020630455.1 Saprospiraceae bacterium | reverse complement strand
TATCCTGAAAAAGTGTTAGAATAGAACCATAGATAATTAGAATTTTGACGAAAAATTAGATATGATAAAGCACAAATCAATTAGTCAATTACATGAGTACATGGGATTTGGAAAACCAACACATCCTTTGATTACCATTATTGATACGTCGAAATTGGCTTATGGAGAAGAATTGGTTGGTGTGAAAATTTCATCAGAATTATACTGTATTGCTTTAAAAGATAAAAGCTGTGGCTTGAACTATGGTAGAAATCATTATGATTTTGATGAAGGTGTGATGATGTTTACAGCACCAAATCAAGTGATTACTTTGAACAAGCCACAGGCATTAAATGAAATACAGGGTTGGATGCTTTATTTTCACCCTGATTTAATCAGAAATACTTCGTTGGGCAATAAAATAGATGATTATAATTTTTTCTCTTATTCGGTTTATGAAGCGTTGCATCTTTCAGAGCAAGAACAAAATACGGCGAGTACTTGCATCAAGATGATTGAAGAAGAAATAAAGGAGAGGATAGATAACCATAGTCGACAAGTTTTAATATCCAATATTGAATTGTTGTTGAATTATTGTGCAAGGTTTTATGAGCGTCAATTCAATACCCGTTCTGCCCAAAACAGAGATATAACTACAAAGGTAGAAATGCTACTAAAAGAATATTTCAAGACGGATAAAATCCTTGACTTGGGACAGCCCAATATTGCTTATTTAGCGAATGAATGCCATGTGTCGGCAGGGTATCTGAGTGATTTGCTAAAAAAGGAAACGGGAAAAACAGCCAAAGATCACATTAACGAATTTTTAGTGGAAAAAGCAAAGGATTTATTGATAGGTTCTGAGGATTCAATTAGTGGAATAGCCTATACGCTCGGTTTTAATTACCCTCACTATTTTAGCCGAATGTTCAAATCAAAAACAGGCATGACACCACAAGAGTATAGGGACAACTGACCCAATCGAACTTTCCCGAAATGTGTTAGACCATCCTTGTTCTGTGTTACCCTTTTATTCATGAGCCTTTGATATTTGTGTTGTCAAAAATTTTAAAACATAAATTCAAATAATCATGAGTAAAAAAGTATTAGTAACAGGAGCAAGCGGAGCATTTGGGTCATTGACCTGTAAATCCCTTGCCCAAAACGGTTATCAAGTTGTTGGAACAATGCGTTCTACCAAAGGCAAAAACGAAAGTATTGCCCAAGATCTTCAAATGGCGGGAGTAAAATTGGTTGAAATGGATGTGACCAATGAAGCAAGTGTCAATGACGGTGTTGCAAGAGGCATTGGCGTTTTAGGCGGCTTGGACATTGTATTTAATAATGCGGGATTAGGGGCAAACGGCATTCAGGAAATGTTTACCGCAGAGGATATGCAGCAAGTTTTTGATGTCAATGTTTTTGGAGTGCAGCGATTGATGCGAGCAGTACTTCCACATTTCAGAAACCAAGGTAAAGGAACAATTTTACACACTTCAAGCTGTATAGGCAGAGTGACTACTCCATTTTTGGGTGTTTATTGTGCTTCAAAATACGCTTTGGAATCATTAGCAGAAGGGTATCGTGCCGAGCTTTCAGGTTTTGGAATTGAATCTTGCATTATCGAACCAGGAGGTATGCCGACTGCTTTTATGGGCGGAATGTTGCGACCAAGCGATGAAAACAGAAATGAAGGATATGGTGAAATGGTTCATGCACCCGTTGCTTCATTAAATGGTTATGTTGATTACATTAAGACCAATCCAAAGCAATCTCCACAAGCCGTAGCTGATGCTGTTGTCGCATTATTAGAAATGCCGCACGGAGAGAAACCATTTAGAACGGTTGTTGATTTCATGGGCTTAAAAGAACCGATTGAAAAATACAATAAATCTCTTCATCAAACTACTCAGCAAATTTACACAGCCAATGGAGTTAATAATTTACTGAGCTTGAACAAAAACTAAATTAGCAATGAATAAAACTATATTTATTACAGGAGCAAGTTCAGGTATTGGTAAAGCAACTGCAAAGCTGTTTCAACAAAAAGGGTGGAACATCATTGCAACCATGAGAACACCTGAGAAGGAAGCTGAACTAACTAAACTTGATAATACATTGGTTGCTCGATTGGATGTATTGGATTTGGCTTCTATCCAAAATGCAGTAGAAGAAGGCATAAAAAAGTTTGGAAAAATTGATGTCCTTGTCAATAATGCAGGTTATGGAGCTTATGGACCATTAGAGGCGTTTTCCAGAGAAAGTATTCTTCGTCAATTTAATACCAATGTGATTGGTTTATTGGATATGACGAAAGCCGTAATTCCTCATTTTCGTAAAAACAGAAGTGGCGTTATTATCAACATTTCTTCTATCGGGGGAAAAATGACCTTTCCTTTAGGGACACTTTATCATGGGACAAAATTTGCCGTTGAAGGCATTTCAGAAGCACTAAGTTTCGAAATGGAACAGATAGGTGTCAAGGTGAAAATCGTAGAACCAGGAATGATTGCTACGGATTTTGGTGGTCGTTCGTTTGATTTTCAAGCAGGTGAAATTACCGAATACCAGCCGATTATTGGAGCTTTAATGAAAGTATGGCAAGGTGGAGAATTAAACCCATCACCTGCCAATTTAGTTGCCGATGTAATATATCAAGCAACGACGGATGAAAGCCCAACACTTCGATATAGAGCAGGAGATGATGCTAATTTCTTATTGGATAACCGTAAGAAAATGAACGAAGATGAATTTATCAATATGATAAAAGAACAATATGGTTTATAAGAAAAAATTGTAAATTGAAGAATGGAAAACGGTAGCGAACAAAGCATAAAATGTCAATAGCCCCTATACGGGGCTACTGCATTTATGCAGAGCGTTCATCGCCATCCCTATCGGGTTTGGCCTCCCGCACTATCGCCTAGCT
>JAHDBK010000545.1 GCA_020630455.1 Saprospiraceae bacterium | reverse complement strand
AACCTATTTATTCTTATTTTTTGTATTTTTAATATGAATGCTCAAACAGAATGCGAATTTTTTGCTGAAATAGAAATCTCATATTGTAATGGAGATTATGATAAAACAATAGAAAATATAAACGCTTATATTATAAATTATCCTAAAAGTAATTATGTTGAATCATTAAAATTCGAGGCTTCAAAAATATATCTTTATGAATTCAAAAATAATGAAAAGAGCAAAGAAATTTTATTGGAAATTCTAAATAAAGAACAAAGAAAAAAGGAAGAAATTGAACATTTTAATAAATATGAATGTGTTTCAGATTATGATAATAGAATAAATAATAAATTTTGTCACTTCGATATTTTTGATAGAAATTTTTTTATACAAAAAAGGTATGTCTGTTTTAAGTTGTTTGAAATATACTTAAAACAAGATAGTATAGATTTAGCTCAATATTATCTTGAATTGTCAGATAAGAAATTCCAATACTATTCTACATCAGGTACAAGTAATAATATTGATTCATATTATCAAAATCTAAGATATTCAGATTTATATAAAAGTATGAATAAAATAGATAAAGCAATTCAATATTTAAAACCTTATGTTTTAGGCACTCGTTTTATTTATAATTATAATGATAATAAAGAAGCAATTGATAAATATTGTGAATTATTGGAAAGTAATTATTTTGAATTCTCAATTAAAGACTCTTTAGAAACATCTTTAAAAAATCTTACAATTAAAAGAGAAATTGTAGATGAAGAATATCATTATGAAGAAATTGATTATGATGATGAAAATTACAATGAAGAAAGATATGAAGAGCTTTTACAAGTAGAACATATAATTCAATATGGAAGGGTAGTTTACTTTACTTTTTTAGGATATACCTACAAAATTCTTGAAGAAAATGATTATTTATCAACTCAAACATATCCTAATAAAAATAAAAGAAAAAAGAAAAACATTAAAAAATATAAAACAGATGAAGACTTAGCGAAGCTAGCAAGAATTGTTATATCTCAAAAAAGATTCTATAAAAAGATAATGGAAGAAATTTAATTTTCTCAATTTCTGACTTTTATCGTACTTTTAAGTCTAAATAATATCTGTATTGATAATATAATTTAATTTTATTAAAAATATAAAGAAATATCTTTATATTTTTAATAAATACTCACTACACAATACTAAAAAAAGAATGAATTTACTTAACGAAGAGCAGAGGAATCTCAAAATACAATTAGATGAAATCATAAAAGATTTACATCGAATGACAGTAGAGATTGGTAATGAACCACTGGCCAATACGGTAAGTGATTTGAGAAATCGAATTAACGAACCATTCATGTTTGTAGTAGTTGGAGAGGTGAAAGCGGGGAAGAGTAGTTTTGTCAATGCCTTATTAGATAGTGATGTTTGTGCAGTAGCTCCAGACCCATGTACAGATACGATACAACAAATTTTGTATGGTGAACAAATAGAAACTATTGTTATTAATCCTAATCTCAAAAAGATTTTTGTTCCTTCCGAAATATTAAAAGAAATAGCCATTGTAGATACTCCAGGTACGAATACTATTTCTGAACACCATCAAGAAATAACGGAAAGCTTCATACCCGCTTCAGACCTTATAGTTTTTGTATTTGAAGCTAAAAATCCTTATCGACAATCTGCTTGGGATTTCCTAGACTTTATTAAGGATGAATGGCGTAAAAAAGTGATTTTTGTTTTGCAACAAAAAGACTTAATGAATGATGATGATTTAGCTATTAATATTAATGGTGTAGTTAAATATGCTACTAAAAAAGGCATCAATAATCCAAATGTATTTGAAGTTTCTGCAAAAATGGAATTAGAAAGACAATCTAATAGTGGTTATGAAGTATTAAGGAATTATATTAGTCAAAATATTACTGGAGGAAAAGCACCCGTTTTAAAAATTGATAATAATATTGCCACTTCTATCAATATTTCTGAAAGAATCAATGATGGTTTAAGGAAAAGGGAAGAACAATTAATGTTGGATAAGGCATTTAGAAAAGATGTAAATGAAACCCTTGAACATCAAGAAGAAAAATCCAATTATCAAGTAGATTTGATGACGGAAAATATCCTTAATGCCTATGATAGAGTAACAGGAGAAATAGGAAATGAATTGAATAGAGGTTTATCTTTCTTTTCTTTATTGAGGCGTTCAATAGCTTCTATTTTTAGTAAAAAAGATTCTCCAAAAGGTTGGATAGATGATTTGAAATATAGATTAGAACATGAACTCAAAGACCAGCTATCTGAAAAGCTTAATCTAGGTGTCAATGATATTACCGATAGTGTTAGCCAAATGGTGACAATGATTGATTATAAAATTAAAAATAATAAAACCATTCTCAAGAGTAGTGATGAAATTTTTAGCGATATTGCTAATAAAAGAAACACTGTAATGGATGAATTGAGAAATACATTTAATCAATTTGTCAAAAAATCTGAAAATTTTCAAGATAATGAACTATTTCCATCTGATTTTTCTCCTAATGTTGCCACAGGTTCTGGATTAGCTGTTATAGGTCTAGTTTTGACAGCGATTAAGGGAATGGTTTTCGATATTACAGGAGGTATTCTAACCGCAGTAGGAGTGATATTCGCTGGAGTGACAGTCGGCGTTAAGAAAAACAGCATCATGGGTAATTATCATACCGAAATTGAAAAGGGTAGAAACAATTTAAAAGATGAAGTAGATGGAAAACTCAAAACTTATGTAACCAATATTAAAGATAAAGTCCTGAATAATTTTAAAGAATTTGACGCATTACTCGAAAATGAGGAAATTCAAATTAGAAAAATATCAGTAGAACACCACAAAATAGATAAACAACTAAAAGCTATGAAACATTCCATTGAACAATATTTAAATTAAGAAAAAATAAAAAAATCTCTTTATAAAT
>JAHDBK010000544.1 GCA_020630455.1 Saprospiraceae bacterium | reverse complement strand
TTCAATTTATTTTGAGAAATAATAAGAGACGCTTCAGAAAAAACATTTTCTTTTTTATAGAGAGAATAAGGTCCATATTCTACAACTTTCGTTTCATCATATTCTTTAGATTTAGGATTTATGAAATTGGGTTTATCAGACCATATTATTTTTTTCACCTATTTCGATTATATTAAAAAGCCGAATATAAAAGATATTTTTTAAATTTTTAATAGGAAACAAAAAAGTATTTTCAAATAAGTACTCACATTTTCGAAATAAAAACTCTATTATTACATATTAAAAATAAAACAAGGAATAAATGTTTGTAAAAACATACGCAAGTGCTGTACATGGAGTAGATGCTACTACAATTATCGTTGAAGTTAATGTAGGAGGAACGGTACAAATGGGAAAGTTAGGCTATAGTCTTGTAGGACTACCTGACAATGCTGTTAGAGAAGGCTTCCAAAGAATAGAGGCTGCTTTGAAAAATTCGGCTTTAAAATTACCTAGGATAAAAATCATTATCAACTTGGCTCCTGCGGATTTACCAAAGCAAGGTTCGGCTTATGATTTGCCCATCGCTATGGGAATTTTAGCAGGAACAGAGCAAATTGAAGCAGCAGCCATCGAACAATACATCTTCATGGGTGAACTATCTCTAGACGGACAAGTAAGAGCCATCAAAGGAGCATTGCCCATTGCGATACAAGCTAGAAAGGAAAAGTTTAAAGGCATTATTCTTCCATATGAGAATGCTAAAGAAGCTGCTATTGTCAACGACTTAGAAGTCTATGGTGTAAAAAGTCTTAGAGAAGCTGTTGATTTTATTAATAATAAAAATAATTTACAACCAACTGTTGTAGATACTAGAGAATTGTTTTTTGACACTCAAAATGATTACCAAGTAGATTTTACGGATGTAAAAGGACAAGAAAACATCAAGAGAGCCTTAGAAATTGCTGCTGCTGGTGGGCATAATGTTATATTAATTGGTCCTCCTGGTGCAGGTAAAACAATGCTGGCAAGGAGATTGCCCACTATTTTACCTCCTTTAAATCTTCATGAATCTCTAGAAACGACTAAAATACATTCTGTTGCAGGCGTTTTGCCTAAAGATGCGGCGTTAGTTCCTACTCGTCCATTTAGGTCGCCTCACCATACTATCAGTGATGTCGCATTGGTGGGTGGTGGTTCGGACCCTCAACCTGGTGAAATTTCATTGGCTCATAATGGGGTACTCTTCCTTGATGAATTACCTGAATTCAAACGCACGGTATTAGAAGTTTTACGACAACCAATGGAAGAACGTAAAGTCACCATATCTAGAGCTAGGATAACGGTAGATTATCCCGCTAGTTTTATGATGGTAGCGTCAATGAATCCTTGTCCCTGCGGATATTTTAATCATCCAAGCAAAGATTGTGTTTGTGGGCCGGGGGTTGTTAAAAAGTACTTGACTAAGATTTCTGGTCCTTTATTGGATAGGATTGATTTGCATGTGGAAGTTACGCCTGTTTCTTATGATGAATTGGCTTCTCGAAGCAAAGAATCTGAGACGAGTGAAGAAGTGATGAAGCGTGTTATTGAAGCTAGAAAAATACAGGAAGAACGCTTTAAAGATACCAAAGGTGTTTATAATAATGCTCAAATGTCTGGCAGTATGATTCGTGAGGTATGCCAACTCAATAAAGCGGGACATTTACTCCTCAAAAAAGCAATGGAACGCCTCCAACTCTCTGCTCGTGCTTACGACCGCATCCTCAAAGTCGCACGTACTATAGCGGACTTGGACAATACAAGTGATATTCAAATTACTCATTTGGCGGAGGCGATACATTTTAGGAGCTTGGATAGAGAGGGGTGGAGTGGTTAAAGAGGAATTGTCCCTTATTTTTACAAGAAGAAGTTCAACTCAACTCATTTTTATGTGTTTATTTTGTATTTATAATACTGTCATCTCTAGTAATGTATAATGGAATAGTTAGTCATTTAATAAAGTGGTAAAAATTTTATTTCTAATAAGTGAATAATAAAGAAATTTCTTTACTATTCACTTATTAGAAAAATCTAATGTCTATAGTCTATTATCTGATTGTCTAAAGTAGGGACTGTGATAAAATCAAGTGATGTATAGAAATGATAACAAGATTTTTTTATGTTTGATAGTGTTTTTTGCACCAAATTTGGATAGATGCCAAGTAAAAGATTAAATTTTAATCAATGAAGTATAGAGTTTTAATACTAATGATTGTTTGTATTCTTTTATTTATGAAAAAATGTAAAATTTTAACAATAGAACAATATGAACAAAGGAAAAGTGAACAAAGAGATTTGCGTAATAAACAATTGGAATGTTTAAGAAAACAAATAGAACAAGACAGTGTCTTAGGATTAAATGATGAATTTTTATTAGGATTAAAAGAACAATTTGACTATTGGGTAAAGAATTTGGTTTCTGATAAAATAAAATTCTATTCAAATTATGATTATATTATTTCAAATAAAGTAGTCTTCAATAAAGAAAAAAATCAAGGAATAGGTTTTGTTATTAGATATAGAGGTGACAACGAAACTTTTGATGATGTAAAAATCTTAATGGGAGAAAAGATTAAAGATAAATGGTATTATTATTACAAGAGTTATTTTGTTATGGAGTTTACTAATTGTCCTCTTTGTAAAAATGGTGAACCTATCCCACAAAATTATATGGAAGAAAGAATGTTCAATTTATTAGTAGGAACTTTGTCTTATTATAAAGAAGGAACTTGTAATATTAATAATGAATTTTATACTCGTAGAATAAATGATAAAGTAAGAGGAAGGCATAAAGAATTTATTAAAAAGTAGTATTGCATTGAAAGGCAGTTGTAATTAAAAAACAAACAAAAACATAATAAATAGATATTCATCTGCTTTAAAAACATTTAGATTAATACACATAATTCCCTAT
>JAHDBK010000543.1 GCA_020630455.1 Saprospiraceae bacterium | reverse complement strand
AATACGCAATACGTAATACGCAATACCCATTAAGAATAATATCAATTAAAATATAAAAATGTAAATGGGTTTTTTATTTTTGCACATTATTTACAATGATTACAAAAACATCATTACACATGAACTTGAAATTCAATAATAAAAAAGTATTACTAAGAGTAGATTTTAATGTCCCATTAGATAAAGAAACCTTTAACATCAATGATGAGACTAGGATTAAGGCGGCATTGCCTACTATTACTCATTTATTAGAAGAAGGAGCGGCTATTATCTTAATGTCACATTTAGGGAGACCTCAAAAAAAGAAGTTAGAAGATGGAAGCATCAACGTTGAGGCTTTTACCTTGAAGCACCTAGTCAATAGATTGACAGAATTATTAGGGGTTGAGATTCAATTTTGTCCAGAAGTAGTAGGGGAGACCGCCACCCAAATGGCAGCTAAACTAGGTAGAGGACAAGTGCTGTTATTGGAAAATACACGTTTTGAGCAAGGAGAAGAAAAAGGAGATGAGGAATTAGCAGAGGCGATGGCAGCCCTTGCTGATATTTATGTGAATGATGCTTTTGGAACGGCACATAGAGAGCATGCTTCTACGGCTACGGTTGCTCGTTATTTTGATGAAGATGCCAAGTGTTTTGGTTATTTATTAGAAAATGAATTAAAAAATGCTGCTAAGGTAACAGGAAATCCAGAACGTCCATTTGTAGCCATAGTAGGAGGAGCAAAGGTTTCTGATAAAATGTTATTATTAGATACCTTAATCAATAAAGTAGATACCTTGATTATAGGAGGAGGAATGGCATATACATTCATGAAAGCACAAGGAGGAGAAATAGGTAAATCACTTTGTGAAGAAGACCGTTTGGCTTTAGCCAATGAATTGGTAGAGAAAGCAAAGGAAAAAGGCGTTGCTTTATTATTACCTAGTGATTCTGTAATAGCTGATGATTTTAATAATGATGCTAATATTAAAATTGCTCCAAGTAAAATGATAGATGAAGGTTGGATGGGATTAGATATCGGAGTATATGCACAAAATGAATTTTCATCTGCGATTCAATCTGCCAAAACAATTTTGTGGAATGGTCCTATGGGGGTTTTTGAGATGCCAAAATTTGCTAATGGTACAAAGTTAATTGCTCAAGCAGTTGCTAAAGCCACTCAAGAAAATGAAGCTTTTTCATTGATTGGAGGGGGCGATTCTGTTGCTGCAATCAATCAATTAGGCTTGGCTGATCAAGTGTCTTATGTCTCAACAGGTGGCGGTGCTATGTTGGAATTATTAGAAGGAAAAGACCTTCCAGGAGTAAAAGCCATGAATTCTTAATCTCTATATTTATTGAATATGAAAGTATTTAAATTTGGAGGAGCTTCAGTAAAAGATGCAGAAGCCGTTAGGAATGTCGCTCGAATATTAAAAGACTATAAGGAACAAAAGGTATTGATGATTGTTTCCGCAATGGGCAAAACCACCAATGCTTTAGAAAGGGTTTTGAATGCTTATTATTATAATAATAATGAAGAAAAAGAGGCGCTAAAAGAATTGGTTGATTTTCATGTTAATATATGTATAGCATTATTTGGAAAATCCAATGAATCTACTGAAGAAATTAAAAAAGACTTAGAAGATATTCCTCGTTTGATAGAGGAGCATCGTTCCAAATCTTATGATTTTATATATGACCAAGTGGTTTCACTAGGGGAGTGGGCTTCTACTAAGATAGTAGCTGATTTTTTAGATGCTAATGACCTGCCAACGCATTGGATAGACGCAATGGAATGCGTTAAAACAGATAATGTATATAGAGAATCTACGGTCAATTGGCAAAAAACAGAAAAGGATTTACCTCAAAAGATTTTACCTTTATTTGAAACTAAGAATTTTGTAATGACTCAAGGATTTACAGGAGCTTCAGATGAAGGATTTGTAACGACTTTGGGAAGGGAAGGTTCGGACTATTCTGCGGCTATTTTTTCCTATTGTTTGAATGCTGAAAGCATGACGGTATGGAAAGATGTTCCTGGTATTTTGAACGCTGACCCAAGGAAATTCAAGAATGTTTCTAAGTTAGAAAAAATATCCTATAAAGAAGCTACTGAGATGACTTATTATGGAGCTAATGTCATTCATCCAAAGACGATTAAGCCGCTTCAAAATAAGAATATTCCCCTACACGTTAAGTCATTTGTCAAACCAGAAGATGCAGGGACTATTATTTCAAATCTTTTTGAAGAAAACTATCCTCCAATAGTGATGATAGAACCCAATCAGGTTTTATTAAAAATATCAACTAAAGACTTTTCATTTGTTGCAGAACATCATCTGAGTGATTTGTTTGCTTGTTTTGCTCAACATAGAATTAAGGTCAATATGATGAGGAATACTGCGATTAGTTTTACAGTTTGTATTACTACTCATCGCCCAGAAAGGTTACTTGCCATGTTAGATGATATTAAGAATGCTTTTGATGTGGAGTCAACAGAAGATTTAGAATTGATAACAATAAGGTATTTTAATGAAGAGGTGCTGAATAAACTAAAATTAGGAAAAATAGTTTTATTAGAGGAACGATTGAAGAACACCGTCCAAATGGTCGTGAAGAATATAGCTATTCCTGAAAGGATTTGATTTCAGTGTTCAGTGAGCAGTGAACAGTTATCAGTGAACAGTGAGTTGGTGATTATTAAACCTTTATAAGAAATAAATATAAAAATATTATTATGAATAAAATAGCATATCTAATCATTTTTACAATCTTATTATGTGCTGCATGTAAAGACGAATCATCTACACCAACAATACCATTAGTTAAGGCTGAATCCTCTTACACAGTTTTGAAAGAACAAGATGTTACATATGCTGAGGGACTTGGTCATGACGGGTCAAGTACTACTCCATTGGCAATACCTCTAAAATTAGATGTTTACAGTCCAGATAATAATTCTAGCAATAGACCTGT
>JAHDBK010000542.1 GCA_020630455.1 Saprospiraceae bacterium | reverse complement strand
TTTGATTTTCTTGGATATTCAGATGCCTGAAATGATAGGAACGGATTTTTTAAAATCACTCGCTCAAAAACCAATGGTAGTCTTCACTACTGCTTATGTAGAATATGCCTTGGAAGCTTATGAACTCAATGTAGTTGATTACTTATTAAAACCTTTTCCTTTTGAGCGGTTTTTAAAAGCAGTTAACAAGGCAAGTGATTTAGGAAAATTGAAAAATAGAGCGTCAAGTGAATCTACTATTCCTCCTAAAAACTCCACTTCAGAGAAGAATTACATTTTAGTGAAGTCAGAACATAAGGTTCATCGTATTTCTTATGACGATATTCAGTATATTCAAAGTATGCGAGAATATGTCGCTTACTATACGCCTAGTGGTCGCATACTTTCTCTAGGCTCGTTGAAAAAACTAGAAACAGAATTGCCCAAAGCGTTATTTTTGCGAATTCATAAGTCTTATATTATTTCGAAAGCAAAGGTCTCTATCCTTGAAGGGAATATGGTACATATTGGGAAGGAAAAAATACCTATTGGGGCAAGTTATCGAGAGGAGGTTCTGAAGTTACTTTTTTAAAAATCAATTTTTCATTATTGGACATTCCTTCAAGAAGATAAATTCAAAAACTCAATAAATTTATGTTACAGTGTACTTAGAGACCGAATATACAAATAATAGGTGAATTTGTTTTATTTTTTTGTAAGCTGCTGCGATTAAGAGCATAATAATACATCAATTAAATTAGACCAACAACGACTCTCCATCCATTTCCTTTGGTTTTTTAATATCCATTATATCTAAAATCGTTGGAGCGACATCTGCTAGGATTCCATTTTTGATGTTTTTATTATCATTATTATTAATATAAAAAATAGGGACTAAATTAGTAGTATGTGCTGTGTTAGGACTGCCGTCTTCATTTATCATGTAATCTGAATTGCCATGATCGGCGATTATAATAATTGCATAATCTAAACGGGTCGCTAAAGCAACGAGTTTTTCCAAGCAATTATCAACCGTTTCTGCGGCTTTCATCGCTGCTTTGAAATCACCTGTATGTCCAACCATGTCGGTGTTCGCATAATTCAAGCAAACGAAATTAGGTTTTTCTTCTTCTAAGGCTTTCATAATAGACGAAGTAATCTCATTTGCACTCATTTCTGGTTGTAAATCATAGGTTGCAACTTTGGGCGAAGGAATTAGAATCCTACTTTCTCCCTTAAATTGTTCTTCTCTGCCTCCAGAAAAGAAAAAAGTAACATGTGGATATTTTTCTGTTTCTGCAATTCTAATTTGTGTTTTCGATGCTCTTTCTAATACCTCTCCAATCGTATTTTTAATATTATCTTTATCAAAAACAACATTTATATTTTTAAAATCTTCATCATACCTCACCATCGTCGTATAATGTAAATGAAGAGGATGCATTCCGTAATCTTCTTGGCTATTTTGAGTGAGTACTTCGGTTAATTGACGAGGTCTATCTGTTCTAAAATTAAAAAAGATAATAGCATCATCTTCTTGGATTGTTGCAATCGCTTTATTATTTTCATCAATTACTATATGAGGAAGAATGAATTCGTCTGTAATGTCATTATCGTAAGAACCGTGAATCGCTGATAAAATATCTTTTGTTTTTTCTCCTTCTCCCTTTATTAATAAATCGTAGGCTTTTTGTATTCTTTCCCAGCGATTATCTCTATCCATTGCATAATATCGCCCGATAAGAGAAGCTACTTGGACATTATAGTCTTTAATATATTCTAGCAAATCTTTTAAATAATCTATTCCACCTTTAGGTGAAGTATCTCGACCATCTGTGAAAGCATGTATAAATACTTTTTGAAGCCCTTTTTTGTGAGCCATATCACACAAAGCTTTCAAATGATTGATATGAGAATGAACACCTCCATCAGATACTAAGCCCATCAAATGTAAAGCCTTGTCGTTTGAAAGGGCATAATCCATTGATTGATTTAAAATATGATTATTAAAAATGCTTTTATCTTTAATTGCATTATTAATTCTTAATAATTCTTGATAAACAATACGCCCTGCACCGATATTCAAATGTCCTACTTCTGAATTACCCATTTGTCCTTTAGGTAAACCTACTTCTTCACCATGCGTAATGAGTTCAGCATTAGGATATGCTTGGTATAAACTATCTACAAAAGGTGTTTTTGCTTGTGCAATAGCACTTGATTGTTCTTCTTGTCCGTGTCCCCATCCATCTAATATGATAAGTATGGAATTTTTATTGTTATCTAATTGCATGTTGTTGAGAGTATTATATATTTATTAAAAATATAAATGCTTGAAATTTAATATCATTTTGTTAATGATTCTATAATAATTGCAAATAAACGACATATTTGTGCAACTTTTAAATAATTTGACGTTATAAAGGTGTCTAAATCGTTTTTTTAAGAGAATTCATATTGATATTTTTCTAAAAAAAACATAAATTGTGTAATAAAAATTTGAAAATAATGAAGAGCCTCATTTTTTGTATGGTATTTTTCATCAGTTCTGAGCCAAGTGTTTTGCCTGATATGACAGGTATTACCAATGCTTTAAAATCAGGAAATGCAGAAGTATTATCTAGGTATTTTGATGAATCTGTAGAATTAGCCATTCTAGACGACGAAGATTTGTATTCAAAAGAAGAAGCAAAAGAATTATTAAGTGAATTCTTTTCTTCACACAAAGTCAGTACTTTTAGTCAAGTACATAAAGGAACTTCTAAGGGAGAGGATTCGCACTATGTGATTGGTGATTTGGATACTGCTGGAGAGAATTATCGTGTTTATTTATATTTAAAAGTAAATGGCGATCAGTTTGTAATTCAAGAATTGAGAATAGAAGAATAAATTCAAATTCACATATATATGACCAGATAAGAAGATTTCTTATCTGGTTTTTTATTCACTCATGGCTAATCCCGCTAGATATCCACCAGTCCAAGCTGCTTGAAAATTAA
>JAHDBK010000541.1 GCA_020630455.1 Saprospiraceae bacterium | reverse complement strand
AAATGCTACTATCATACTATATTAGGTGTGTATTTGGAATACACTTAATAAGTTTGTTTGTCTGCTGAACTTCACATGAAAAAGTTTAGGTAAGAATTTTTGCTTCATTATACAATATCATTATCTGTTTGGTTATGGAGATAAAAAATATAGAAAATATTAAATATTCTATTTTGCCAGAACCATTATTTCAAAAGAACAATGGTTCTGAGTGGATACTCGCTTGCCAAGAGCGAAGCAATTTACAGGGATAACCTCTGTAAATGGAAATCATAATCATGCTTACCCTACTGCTGGTATTTGGCATCCTCATAGAACATGGCAAGGGAGACCACTTACTAAAGACAATCCTGCTAGGTATTCCTATGTACAAGATGGATATACTGCAAATGTAGGAAATCACCAACACAACGTAGCAATAAATGGCGGCGGCGACCCTGAAACTCGTCCCAAAAATATTGCTGTTTACACATACATTAAAATCAATTAATTATTCATTAACTAACAAAGTACATATATCATGAATATAGGAGCAATTGGAGATGTAAAATATTCTATTTTGCCAGAATCACTATTTCAACAAATAAATGGCGCAGGCTGGATTCTTGCAGATGGACGAGATATTACAGGGTCAGAATTACACCAACGGGCAGGTATAGTGAATATACCTGATACAAGAGCTTGTTTTTTGCGTGGCATGAACTGTAATCGAAATGATACTCATAAGGATACTGATGGAAATAGACCCGCAGGTGGTTTTCAAGTTGATACTACTCGTCAACCAAGAACAAGACAATTTACAGGAATTACTTCTGTAAATGGAAATCATAATCACAGTTTATCTACTGTGGGTATTTGGCGTAGGTCATTTGAAGGAGAGGATTCTGGCCCAAGAACAGCTCATGAGCAAGCCGGACATACTTCAGTAGCAGGAAATCACCAACATAATATTGTGATAAATGGTGGGGGCGACTATGAAACCCGACCAAAAAATATTGCATTTTATATCTATATAAAAATAAACAACTAAACAGTAAAGCAATGAGCTATAACTTATTAGGTGCTGTAGTGTACTCTATCTTATCAGAAACTCAATTTCAAGATATAAATGGAGAAGGTTGGATATTAATGGATGGACGAAATATTGAGGGTTCAGAATTATATCAACGAACAGGCATGAAAAATATTCCTGATGCAAGAGGAGTATTTATTAGAGGTATGAATTGTAATAGAAATGATAAGCATAAAGATACTGATGGGAATAGACCTTTGGGACATATACAAGATGATACCACTCGTTTGCCAAGAATTAGGCATTTTTCAGGAATCACTTCTGAAAATGGAAATCATAATCATAAGTATAATGTAGGTAATACAGTTAATGGGCATAAATATAAAACGAAAGGAGGTGAGTTTTGGCCTAAACATGGTCCCATACCTGTCCTTAATACACAACATGCAGGGAATCATCAACACAATGTTACCATAAATTATGGTGGTGACCCTGAAACACGCCCTAGAAACATTGCGCTATACGTATATATTAAAATAAATAATTAAAAGTAAAATTCATTTTTTATGTCTAAAGAAAGCAAACCCTATAGCATTAATGGTTCTTCGTTTGGAACGAGTTTATTATTAAGGAATGATATTATTAAGCCTTCCGTAGAAGCAACAATAGTATTAAACGATATAGAAAATTTTGATTTTAAAAGAGAAATTGAGAAATCAAATACATACATTGAGAAAAACTCAAGTTTAAAAAGTGTGAGGGATAATCAAAAGTATTACTATCCCATCTACACAGGTATGGATGATGATACTCCTTTAGAAATGCTTTCTTTTGATACAAAAGAGGAGCGTGATAAGTTTACTATTAAACATTAAAAAATCAGCAACTCCAGAAGAAGCTGAAAAGGAATTTGAACAACAGTTAAATAAAGCCACTCAAAATATTGATAAAACCACTCGAAATATTGACACACAACTTGAAAAAGTTCAAAAAGAAAACAAAGAGTTAATAGAGCAAAAGAACAGACCACCTAAATCAGCAAAAGAGGTGGAACAAAAATTAGTAACGGTTGTAAAGAAAAAAAAGACGCAAATAAAAGAAACAGAATTAACTTTTAAAGAGGTAGTTGATACCATGCAAGATATAAATGGATTGGTGAATGTTTCTTTTAAAGCTGCTGTGACTTTTGGTTTAAAAGGTCAGGATGCAGCTAATTTTGCTAAGGTAACAGCTATTTCCAATACTGTAACCAATATTTTTGGTACTGTAAGTAGTATGTTAGTGAAAAGTGGAGCAACAGCATTAATAACAGGTGGACTTTCTATTTTATCAGATATTGGTGGTTTACTGGGTTCTTTATTTGGCAAAAAAAATGAGCCAAGCCCCGAAATGCAAATGCTCCAAAAGATGTATAAACGTATGGAGGAGCGTTTTGACCAAGTGATGAAAGGAATTGAGCATTTAGACAATGAATTAAATGAAGCCAATCAAAAACGCTATGAACATACCATCAAAAATATTGAAGCCAATCGCCAAATTATGATTGAAGGTTTCAACCGAATTGAGGCACGTTTAAAGGCAATGCAACTTACTTTAAATGAGATATTAAGAACAGAAGATGAAATTATTTCTATTGCTAAATCTATACTATTTCAAGAAATAAATGCTTTCGAGACCATAGAAGCAGATAGAAAACGCTATGAAAAAACAGATGGCTTTAAGTCATTTGATGATTATTATAATTTTTATGATAGTATACTTGATATTGGGACAGCTTTAAAAGCATTACAAAAAGCGGTTAATTCAAAAGACTCCAATTATGTAGCTTTAACCTTTGATCAAATTCAAAATCAAATAGCAAGGTATCAAATTCGTAGAATGTATGAGCCTGCTTGTAAAATTTTTAATGCTTTTTACCTAAAATCTGTTTTCAAGTTAATAACCATGTAAAAAACCAGTTTTTTCAAAC
>JAHDBK010000540.1 GCA_020630455.1 Saprospiraceae bacterium | reverse complement strand
ATACTTACTAAAATCTTTATCTTTTTGTGGAGAAAGTAAAAACAGATATAAGAAAATTATCATTAGAAGACATTAAAGAATATTGTCAAGAAAAAGGTCAAGCTGCTTTTAGAGCCAAGCAAATCTACGAATGGTTGTGGAAAAAAAGTGCTTTGGCTTTTAGCCAAATGACGAATTTATCTAAAACACTTAGAGAAGATTTAGAGCAGGATTTTGTTATTAATGGAATACAAGAAGATAAGGTGCAGAAAAGTAGTGATGGAACTATAAAAACACGTTTTAAATTACACGATGGACATTTAATTGAAGCGGTTTTAATTCCTGTGCCTAGAGATGATAGATATACTGTTTGTGTATCTTCTCAAGTAGGTTGTAGTCTGACTTGTAGCTTTTGTGCAACAGGCAAAATGAAGCGCATCAGAAACCTTGATGCTGCTGAAATTTACGATCAGTTTGTCCTTGTAAATCAACAATGTCAAGAACACTTTGGAAAGAATTTAACCAATATCGTTTATATGGGAATGGGAGAGCCCTTATTAGCATATAGACCTGTAATGGAGAGCATACATTTTCTCACCTCTCCTGAAGGTTTAGATATGTCCCCTAAACGCATAACCGTCAGTACGGCAGGTATCGCAAAGATGATTAAAAAGTTAGCAGATGACCAAAGTAAAGTTAATCTAGCCCTCTCGCTCCATGCTGCTGATGATGAAAAAAGAGATAGCATCATGCCCATAAATGAGCAGAACAATTTAGCTGTTTTAAAAGAATCATTAATGTATTTTTATGAAAATACTAGAGGAAGAATAACCTTTGAATACATTGCTTTTCAAGGATTTAATGATAGTGTTGATGATGCTAAAAAATTAGCTGATTTTTGTAAATATTTACCCGTAAGAGTGAATATTATTGAATACAATCCTGTTGAAGGAGTTGAATTTGAAAAATCTTCAGAAGATAATATCGACCGTTTTGCTCAATATTTACGCCAAGAAGATATTATGGTTACTGTCCGTAAATCAAGAGGCAAAGACATTGACGCTGCTTGTGGTCAGTTGGCGAATAAGGGTTAGTTTTAAAGTTATCCAAACAAATTTTTAATCATATTAAATTAATAAAAACTATGGAACTCCTTAAATATATCTTTAATACCATAAAGACAATTAGTTTTATTTTTGTTTTGTTGCTTATAATTGCGGTCGTTGTTTTAATAAAAAATGACCATCTAAACGAACGGTTAATATTTTCACTTCAAAATCTTCAAAATGACAAAATTGTCATGTCCACTTCAGTAGATTATGATGGAGATTATAATTATACTATTGTTAATAATAAAAGAATTAATTCTAAATCCAATAAATTTTCGCTAAAGACAGAGTCGGGTACTTGTTACTTGTCTCCTGAAATGATAATGTATGTCAATTTTGATATGGTAGACGGCTCTCTAGATTTATATACTAATAAAAGCGTGAAAATTGATTTGAGCACTAGTGTCAAGCTTAAAAATGTTGAAGATAAACTCACCAATTCTGATTATCTTTTTTCTAAATCAAAATTTTCAATATTGAATTTAGATTATGTTTTAGAGACTATTAGTATGGGTGATGGCTCTAATTATTATATAAAAATGACGAATGGAGATGAAATTAAAGTCTCTCGTGAAATCTATAACGAAGTCAAAAAAAACATTCCAATTAATTAATCCATTTTTATGTTTTAAAAGCAATTTTTGACGTTTCAGCCCATATTTTTGACGTTTGAATTTTTGTTGTTGAATATCAATAAAAACCCTCTTATCTTTGTAATATCATATATGTTATTTAGAAGTATTTTCGGATTTACTTTGACGAATTTTATTTTTTAACATTTTAAATTTTTTGATTATGTCAAAGAAAAACAATGGCAATAATAAGCCAAATCCAAATTACCCGAGTACTACAGGTAAACCCTCTGGAAAAGGTAGGGGTAATACCCCAAAGCCAAAGAATAATGGTCCAAAAAAACCATAAGGCTTTTCATTAAAGGTAAGGAGCGGTTTTATATCGCTCTTTATCTTTTAATAACAAAATTTCTTTATTAATTATCATGAAAAGAACATTTTTTATTCGTAAGTTTTCTTGAAGGAAAATTTACACAAGTAAAACCTTATAAAATACATCTTAAAATTCTACCTTTGTACTTTGATATTTCAAAATGAAACTTTTTTATTCATATTAACGGTTGACTAATTATCATTAACTGATAACTGATAACTGATAACTGATAACTGAAATGTATAGAACACACAATTGCGGAGCATTACGCTTAGAAGACAAAGGAAATAAAGTAGTATTGAGTGGCTGGGTACAAGGCTCAAGAGATTTGGGATTCATGATGTACACTGATTTACGTGACCGTTATGGTTTAACTCAATTAATTTTTAATGAAAAAGTAACTGATGCAGATTTATTTGCTAAAGCACGAACTTTAGGAAGAGAATTTGTAATAAGAATAGAAGGGACAGTTCAAGAAAGAGAATCTAAAAATCCTAAAATGCCTACAGGAGATATTGAAATTCTCGTTTCAGATTTGGAAATATTGAACGCTTCTAATACACCTCCTTTTACTATTGATGATGAAACAGATGGAGGCGAAGACTTGAGAATGAAGTATCGCTACTTAGATTTGAGAAGAAAACCTTTGCAAGAAAGCTTGATTTTCCGTTCCAAAGTAGCTGTCGAAACAAGAAGTTATCTTTCTCAAGAAGGTTTTATCGAAGTAGAAACTCCTGTACTCATTAAAAGTACTCCTGAAGGGGCAAGAGATTTTGTAGTACCAAGTCGTATGAACAAAGGACAGTTTTATGCCTTACCTCAATCTCCTCAAACCTTCAAGCAAATTTTGATGGTGGGCGGTTTTGATAAATATTTTCAAATCGTAAAATGTTTTAGAGATGAAGATTTAAGAGCAGATAGACAACCTGAATTTACTCAAATAGACTGTGA
>JAHDBK010000539.1 GCA_020630455.1 Saprospiraceae bacterium | reverse complement strand
ATTTTAAATTGAAAATAATAAAGAATTTTCTTTATTATTTGTGTGTAAGTCTAAAATCTACTGTCTAAATTCTATGGCCTTGTTATTTAAATAGTTAAAAATAAGTAAATAGATTTTAAATTTGTAGTCATAACATTCAGCGAAAGCATGAAAAACATTAAAAACAATATTATTTTTATAATAATACTAATAGGTTTGAGCCTAGTAGCTTGTGATATAGACCCAGAGAAAAAGAAAAAAGAGCGAAGTAAATTAATAGATAAATTGACAAAAGAAAGAACCACTACCTTAGCATTAGAGATGGACTCCCTGTGTCAATTAAAAGATTCTTTGGAGTTTGAATACTTGGTGGATTCTGTTTTGAATGCAAGGATTGATGAGATAAGAAATAAAATGAAGGAATATCAGTAATGAAAGGTCAATTATTATATATAATCGGATGCCTTGTTGTTATTATCATTTTAACAGCATCAAAGATTGAGACTCAATATCAATTTTCGGAAGAGGAAATTGCACAAATTCATGAGGAAGTAGAAAAGAATATTTTATTATTCATACAAAAAAAAGAAAAAGAATGCCAAAAAGCACTCATGGAAAAAGTAGAAAATAAAGTGGATACGATATTAATGTTTCAAGCCCACGAATTGATGAGTGATTTGGATTCTTCTTCGGTTTGGAATAAACCAGAACGCCCAGAACGTCCTGACTTATTAAATCCTATTGATACGAGCCCTTTAGCACCATTGGTTCAGCCAGATGTTAAAATTGATTAGACTACATCTAATTCGATTTGTCTTTTTTCTATATCTGCTTTTACTACAATAACGTTTAGAATATCACCAATTTTAATGGTTTTATTACCAAAAGTAGAAACGGCTTTCATTCTTCCTTCGCTGATTCTATAATTATCTTCTAAAGAATTAAAAGGAATGAATCCTTCGCATTTATTTTCTACTAATTCTACGAAGAGTCCTTTATCAATCATACCCGAAACCATTCCTTTAAAGGTATTTCCTATTTGATTGGAGATGAATTCGACCTGCTTGTATTTGATGGATTCTCTTTCTGCTGCCATTGCTTTTCGTTCTTGTTTAGAAATGTGTTTGCATTGAGCTTCAAGCGTATCTTTGCTTGTTCTGAAGGTATTATCATTCAAATTTTTATCAAGTAAACGATGTACTAATACATCCGAATATCTACGAATTGGCGAAGTAAAATGAGTATAATTATTAAAAGCTAAACCATAATGTCCGATATTATTGGTACTATATTCTGCTTTGGACATGGTTCGAATAGCCATTGGTTCTAGCATTCGCAATTCATTTTTTTCTCTAGCGTCTTTGGCTAATTTGTTAAGTGAATTGGCAATGCTCCTAGGTGTATCTGTATTGATATGATAGCCAAATTGCTTAGCATAAAGTGCAAAATCAGCTAATTTCCCAGGGTCAGGCGAATCGTGAATACGATAAGGGAATGGAATTTCCTTTCCTTCATTTTTTCCTTTTTCAATAATAAATGTTGCTACTTCACGGTTGGCTAAAAGCATAAAATCTTCGATGAGCATGTGGGCATCTTTACGTTCCTTGGTATAAACATATAAAGGAGTACCTTCTTCATCTAGTTTGAACTTGACTTCTTCTGCTTCAAAGGCAATGGCTCCGTTTTTGAATTTTGCTTTTCTCAAAACTTTGGCAATGCGATTCATTGCTTTTAATTCTGGGGCAAAATCTCCTTCTCCTGCTTCGAGGATTTCTTGAGCTTCTTCGTAGGTGAATCGCCTATCTGAATGGGTGACTGTTCTGCCTAACCATCTATTGACAATTTTATCATTTTTATCAAATTCAAAAATAGCAGAAAAAGTTAATTTGTCTTCATTAGGTCTTAGAGAACATAGTTCGTTAGATAATTTTTCGGGTAGCATGGGAGCAACTCTATCTACTAAATAGACAGAAGTAGAGCGGGTAATCGCTTCTTTATCTAATAGAGTATCTTCTTTGAGGTAATGACTCACATCAGCGATATGTACACCTATTTCACAATGCCCATTTTCTAAATATTGAATAGATAACGCATCATCAAAGTCTTTAGCAGTGAGCGGGTCTATGGTAAAGGTAGTAACTTCTCTTAAATCTCTTCTTTTTTGAATTTCTTCTTCGGTGATTTCAGTGCTGAGTGCTTCGGCTTCTTTATTGACATTATCAGGGAATACCCAGTCAAAACCATTATTAATCAGAATGGTTTTCATAGCGAGGTCGCTTTTGTTTCTTCCAGAAAGAACTGCGGTAACTTTACCTACTGGGCTTTTGTTTTCGGCACTGTTCCATTCTGTTATTTTAACGACAACTTTGTCGCCATTTTTAGCTTCTTTAATTTCCTTAATAGGAATAAAAATATCCATGTGCATATTGCTAATATCAGGAATAACAAAAGCATAATTTTTAGAAACTTGAATAGTGCCAATGAAGCTTTCGCTAGCTCGTTCTATGATTTCAGTAATAACGCCTTCTGGTTTTTTGCCTAGAGCTACCTTCGTCACAACGAGTCTTACTTTGTCGCCATTAAGGGCAGAGTTGAGGTTTTTCATTGAGACATAAACATCTTTGCTTAAATCTTCGCAAGTAACGAAAGCGGCTCCAGATAAAGTCATATCAACGATGCCTTCGTAGGTTTCTACTTTTACATCACCAGAAGTATATTTATTGATGCGATATTTAAATTCGCCTGCTTCGATTAGAAGATTTTCTTTACACAATTGTTCTAAAGCTGAGTGGACAGATGGTGCAGTATTGTTTATTTTTAATTTTTTAATGATTTGTCTTGGGTTAAAGCGTTTTCTAGGATTCTTTTTGAATAAAAATAATATGTGTTTTTTCAATTCTTTAGGTCTTAGTGCTTCACCTTTAATGTTTGTTTTTTTGGATTTTTTTGACATAATTTTATTTTTTATTGAAATTAAAATATGAATTATATTCTAATTAATAAAGAAT
>JAHDBK010000538.1 GCA_020630455.1 Saprospiraceae bacterium | reverse complement strand
AATTATTGTCTTTCTAAATTTTGCTTCTTTTTTTTGATCTTCATTGCCACCAACGGCTCGCATACCTACCTGTGACGAGCGTCAGCTCGGCATGGATAGGTATGCATTGTTGTGCTCATTTTTTTATATTTTCTATATTTATTCTCATCGTTTCCTTCGATTCGCAATCTACTAATTTGTATCTCAACACTAATTCTTTGTTATCCGCATAAACAGTATCAATCATTTCTACTGGAATTGCTGACTTCTTACATAAATCCAATTCGGATGAAATTCTTTTTTTATTATCGAAATTCTCAATTATTATCCGATGTAAATTGGCAGAATCTGGATAAACCACAAGATTTCTAATGCTATCACAATAGATATAACCCTGATAATTAATTATTCCTCTATTGTCATTCAAACTTAAAATCAATCCTCCTCGACAACTTCTCCCACATCCATAGTCAACGAAAATGTAATCTTCATTAGCCCAAACAATAAACGAGTGTGAGGCTATATACCAGTTATCTGCAATTTTAAATTTATTTAATTTTCCTTTTTTAGATTCGACGCTTATCCTATAAATATCCATTGATTTACTTCCTTCTAATTGCAGTTTGTGACCACTTTCTGAATAATATTCATTTATTAAATGTGTATCAAATCCGTAACATTCTTTGCTGTAGTGACACTTAGTCACTATCCATATTTACACCTTGTTCTGCTCATTTTTCTTGTATTTTTATTTCTTTTAAATTGATTTGAAAAAAATTTCCAAATTCTTCTTCATTAACTTTTGATATTTCAACTTCTTCCCAAGGTATTTCAATTATAATTTCTTTTATCTTATTCAAGGTCTTATTCTTAATTGATAAAATAATGGGTATTGATTTTCGCTTATTTTTATACATTTCCCAATATCTTATTGGATTATCGTACAAATCGGAGGTCAAATGAGATGTTAGTTCTAATTTAAACTTTCGCTTTTCTAGATTTATTTCAACAAAGGCATATTCGCTTTTAAATTTTTCATATCCATGCAACAATTCAATTCTTGGAAGTTTAATTGTACTAATTTCAAGGGATTCAGATTGAATTTCACCAACGTAAATTATTCTATAAATACCACAGGATTGACTAAATCCTAATTGAGTTAAAATTAACAAAATGATTATGGTAGCAATCTTTTCATTTTTTTCTAATTGAGCACAACGTATCGCTATACGCCGTACGGAGCGTAGCGAAGTATGGGCGTTATAGCCTTTGTTAGCGGCTGGCTTCTTTTTTAATTCATTCGATTTTGTCGAGATATTCTTCTTATTCTCTTCATTCGATATTTTTCAATTTCTTTGTAAAGTGGTTCTCCTCGTTTTATCTTGAAATGAGTTATTGAACATAAAAATACAGATTTCACTTCTTCGCTATTCATTCCTTTTGGTCTAAGTTCACATGTTATTCCACCTTCTTCTCTCATGTCATACATCTTGTGAATTTCAAATTCTGTTCTTAGACCGATTTCTTTGTCTTCAAAATTTTCTCTCAATTTTGGTAAGATTTCCCTTTCAGGAAAAACTATTATTGGCAGTTTTGATTCTGCTTTTTGAATTATTATTTGCTCTCTTGTTAACATTAATTCCTTTTTTATTCTGCAAAAAAACTATCATAGCTATATTGTAACCCGTCGTACAATCCCCAACCAATATGATAGGTTTCATTCATTAATCTTCTGCATTCTCCCCGATATTCTTTTTCTAATTTTTCTGTCTTTACCAATTTGCAGGCTTCTTTAAAAGAACTTTCAAGAGAGTTGTAAAACGATTCATCAATATCACCATATTTATTTGTAAATTCAATCATTGTTTCTACTCGACAAAGAAGTAATTCGATTACATCTTTTTGGAAAATTGAGATTTTCTTAAATTCCGTAATTACTTTTCGGCTTTCTTTATTGCTCGCTCTCCCAAAACCTCTATTTGGAAAATATTCTTTTCTGATTTTGTCTTTATATTCTCCCAATACTTTTGAAGTGTCTTGACCTAACTCAAGTTCATAATATTTTTTCACGTCCCCAAACTTGGAATAAAGCTTTTTAATTTCTTTTTCCAATTCATCTCTATTCAACTCCTTTAAATATCGATTTAGTTCTGTCTTTATTGATTTTCTCATTTTCTTTTTTTCTGCTTGCCGCTAACGACTCGCATACCTGCCTGTAGCGGGCGGACGCTCGCTATGGACAGGTATGCTTTGTTCTGCTCTTTTTTTATTTTATTTCAATCAATTTGTTCTTTTTTATTTCACAGTCTTTTGTCCTATATTTAACTTCTACTGATTTTGAAGATTTATTCATTACTGTATCAATTACATAAAAGGGATTCGGAGATTCTCCACAAAAATCAAACTTTTCTTTTCTAATCTCCTTAGTCGAGAAATTTTCTAAAATTAAAGACTCCCATGATTCATCTGGATATAGTATTAAATTATTCAGACTATCTTCATAAAGGTAATATTGGTAATCTTTTATGTTTTCTTCATTGTTTAAACTTAATAATTTCCCGCCCCAACAAGGACTACCACAGCCATATCTTATAAAAAGATAATCATTATTATCCCAAAGAATTGAAGTATGACTAGCCATATATATATTGCTATTTACATCAAAGTCTTTTTTTATCCCTTTTTTCGATTTAGTCGAAATCCTATATATAAAGCCTGATTCATTTCCCCTTATCTGTATTATATTTTCATCATCTGATTTATACTCTTTTAATAATAATGTATCATAACCCCAAAAGTCATCTCTTTTAATCGAATCTATTTGTTCTTTTATTAAAGTATCTTCTATTTTATGATTTAATAATTCTCCTTCTTTTTTATTCTCCACATTTTTACATGAAAAAATCAATATTACACCTAGTAATTTTAGCAAAATCTTTTTCATATTTCATTATTGAGCAGAACGGTTAGTGTAAATGGCGTAGTGGCGTTTAGCCACTATGAACATTTTACACA
>JAHDBK010000012.1:15524-18941 GCA_020630455.1 Saprospiraceae bacterium | reverse complement strand
TCACACATATCGACATAAAATCTTTCATCTGCTATTTCTCTTCCTGTATATCCTTGAAACCCTGCTTTTCTCCAAGGAGCCCTATAAGCTCTATCATGTGCATCACAAGCAGGGAAAAATATGTCTAAATATTTTTTAGATGTAGTTGTAAAATCATATTCAGGTATCCATTCTGGAAGAGAACATTCAGTAGCCATATTTTCATCTTCTTTTGAATTATATTGAAACTCCATTACTGCTAAACCATTCTTGTCATATAAAGTAAAGGTAGAGAGTTGAGTGTTTTCTATAGTATAGGAAGGTGTAGGGCTAGGACTTACAATAGCAGTAGTTAAAATAAATATTGTTTTATTTCCTTTATCTCCTTTACGTAAAACAAGGTTATTTTCTTCATCATTAGCACCTAGGAATAAATCATTACCCAATTTAGAAATAAAACGAGCTTGCCCTAAATTATTTGTTTCTATTTTGAAATATTGGTTATTCCCTACAGGGTTATTAAGTTTAATGTTGGTATTATCATTAGTCCCTGATTCATGAATAGATAAATATATTTTTTCCTTTAATGCCGTTTCAATAGCATAGTATCCATCACCTTGTGATACAAATCTGAATTGTTGATTCTTTCCTTTGTGAAGTGAATAAACGGAAACATTTGTTCCTACAGATGTAGCACTCCTTTCTACGTCAAATACTTTTTTACTTTCTATATTGGTAATAAAAAAGTATTCAGAAGAAGGGGTGTAAGTTGTCCAAGAAGTTGTAGGATTTGTATTTGTTATAAGGTCTGTTGGATCTAATGTAAATACAATATTATTCCCTTTGTTCCCTTTACGTAAAACAAGGTTATTTCCTTCATCATTAGTTCCTAAAAATAAATTATTATCTAATTTAGAAATAAAACGAACTTGCCCTAAAGAATTTTTTTCTATTTTGAAATGCTGATTCTTTTGGATTATTGAGTTTAATATTTGTATTGTCATTAGTACCTGACTCATGGATAGACAAATATATTTTTTCTTTTAAAGCTGTTTCAATAGCATAATAGCCACCACCTTTTGAAATAAATCTAAATTGTTGATTCTTTCCTTTGTGAAGCGAATAAACAGAAACATTAGTTCCTACAGATGTAGCACTCCTTTCTACGTCAAATACTTTTTTACTTTCTACATTACTAATAAAAAAGTATTCAGAAGAAGGGGTATAAGTTGTCCAAGAAGATGTGCTTTGAGCAAAGGAGGTATTAACGCTAAATATAAGGATAAAACATATTGTTATGATATGAATAATATTTTTCATGATTTTTGAATTTAATATTAAAAAAAGCAGAGGTATAAAAGAGAGCATATTATTTTTATCAATATGCCCTCTCTCATTATCAATCATATTTAATCATCAAATCCTAAATTGATTTCTTGGACATCTGCGGATACCCTAAGTTCTGTTTCTTCTCTTGGAAAACTAATCGAATATGAAATATCCTTGGCAAACACAGGTATATCACTTAAATTAATAGTAGTTTTTTTATAACCTGGTGATTCATTAATAGAACCCGAATTCCAATCGGATAATTGAGAAGAAAGTTTGATATAATATTGAGATAAGTCCAAAGTACCATTTGTAGGATAAACTGTGTAAGTAAAACTTCCTCCTAGACGTTCCGTATGATTTGTTTCTGCCACTATTCTTGAACCACCTTCATCACTCCTGTCAAAAGCCGTTTTACCTTTTAATTCTATGTCTTTTCCGCTACTATTTTTCCTCCAAATACTTGTCCATACTTTTCCATATACTTGAAAATCACTTTCTCCTTTGGTTGCCTTCCATTTTACATTACTAATTTTATACATTCTTGGTTTTAGAGATTTACCACTATCCGTAGGAGAACCAATATAATTTGTAATAGCTCTTTTAAGATTTTCTTTTATTGGAGAAAGCTTTGTATTTGTAGTACCATCATTAAAAATAGAAGCAGTTAATAATTCATGCAGACGTTTCAAATTGATACCGATCGGAACAGAATTATCTTTATCTACTGCATAGTTATCTCCAGTACCCGTACCTCCTTTTGAGAAATACATTCCTTTGGAATTTTCTTGTTTTTCAGCAAAAGATTTATCACTACTATATCCTCCTCCAGCAGAAGCTTTTTTCATATTTCCTTCTATACCCAAAGCCATACTTTCAGATTCCATCATTTCTTTTGCATTGAATTTATAGGCTGCTACTTGAACACCACCATAGGATGTTAAAACAGGATAATGTGTTCCCCATGTGTTAATAAAATTCTTATATGCCGTTTCGTTATAAGTTTTAGGTAGAGCTTTTACTGCATTTTTAAAATCATCAGTCAAAGCAATTTGCTCTTTTCTCAATCGTATATCATAAGCTTTTACTGTAGTTCTAGAATAAGTATAAATGTTTGTTTCATTATTCGATTCACTCGAAGTATGTGAGAAAGAAGCACTTCCCCCTCCTTTAGGCGTATCTGCTCCAACATTAGCAGAAAAAGATTCTTCATAGGAACTAGAGGAATAAAACATTTTAGTTTCTGTACTGGCTTTAGATTCCATAATATTAAGATACTCAAAATGGTTTTTTAAAGCATAATCCCCATCCCCATTATACCAATCTAAATCTTTATTTTCAAGAGGTTCAAAAATTTCTTTTCTCATCCCTCCTCTTCCAATTATATTATCTTTAGCGTCTTTGATATATTGATTTTTATCATAATCAATATAAATAGGATCTACTTTAAGAATATCAAAAGAATAACGACTAGCTTTGGTATTCGGAAGTTTATTTCCTTTGGCAGAAGTGTATCTTTCTCCTACAATAATATTATAAGTTATTCCCAATTGAGTAACAGTATAAGGTAAGGCACTAAATTCGTCTTCATCAACTGAAAAAGTAAAAACATCTCCTAGTTTACAATTAACTGTAATAGACTGATTAGGTCCTAAAGTTTTCGAAAAACTGTCATCTCCTATTTTAGAAACTTCTACTACAAAAGTTGAAGCAGTATTTTTAAGTGTTACGGTATTAGAAGTAGTAGGAGTAGTTGTATTTGTTACAACACCTGCTGGATTTAATGTAAATAGAATTTTATTTCCTTTATCACCTTTACGTAAAACAAGGTTGTTGCCTTCATCATTAGCACCTAGGAATAAATCATTTCCTAATTTAGAAATAAATCGAACTTGTCCTAAAGCATTTTTTTCTATTTTGAAATGTTGATTTTTCCCTACAGGATTATTGAGTTTGATATTAGTATTGTCACTTGTACTTGATTGGTGGATAGACAAAAACATTTTTTGTTTCAATGCCGTTTCGATAGCATAATATCCGTCACCTTGAGAAACAAATTTAAATTTTTGATTATTTCCTTTATGAAGTCCATAAACAGAAACATTAGTT
>JAHDBK010000012.1:3997-15424 GCA_020630455.1 Saprospiraceae bacterium | reverse complement strand
AAATTTAAATTTTTGATTATTTCCTTTATGAAGTCCATAAACAGAAACATTAGTTTCTACAGATGTCGCACTTCCAACTACATCAAATACTTTTTGATTTCCTATATTGGTAATAAAAAAGTATTCAGAAGTAGGAGTGTATTTTGTCCAAGAAGTAGTAGGAGTTGTATTTGTTACAACACCTGCTGGATTTAATGTAAATAGAATTTTATTTCCTTTATCACCTTTACGTAAAACAAGGTTGTTGCCTTCATCATTAGCACCTAGGAATAAATCATTTCCTAATTTAGAAATAAATCGAACTTGTCCTAAAGCATTTTTTTCTATTTTGAAATGTTGATTTTTCCCTACAGGATTATTGAGTTTGATATTAGTATTGTCACTTGTACTTGATTGGTGGATAGACAAAAACATTTTTTGTTTCAATGCCGTTTCGATAGCATAATATCCGTCACCTTGAGAAACAAATTTAAATTTTTGATTATTTCCTTTATGAAGTCCATAAACAGAAACATTAGTTCCTACAGATGTAGTACTTCCAGCTACATCAAATACTTTTTTACTTTCTACATTCGTAATAAAAAAGTATTCAGTAGTAGTAGTGTAAGCTGTCCAAGAAGATGTAGTAGTATTTCCTTCAGGACGTAAACCTACTTGGATAATATCTCCATATTTTTCAGAGCCTACATCATATACTTTTTTTTGCCATAAATCTATTTGACATTCTCTGTCATTAGCGTCAGCTTTTAAAAAAACAGACCATTCGTCTCTTCTAGTTTCGGTAAAAGTTCCTTGATCTCTTTGTGGCGTAACGTTGATATTAGTGCATTTCCATTTCTTATCTTCAGTTTGTTCCCATTTGAATACTGTTTGATTGAAATTTTCAACGACCATTCCTACATTACTCCCATTAATGTTTTGATCTAAAATTGCACCTCCTTCTATTTGTGCAATAACGTTTTGATTAAAAAATATTATAAAAAATATTCCTAATACAATTTGATAATAAAATAAAATTTTCATTTGTGATTGTTTTAATTAAAAAATATATTTGACACTTCAAATATGAAGGTAAACTAAAGAATATTTTGGCTATTGTACACCAATGGTTCAATATGTGTCACGAATGGAAATATTATTATCATGAATGATTTATAATTATTTAATAAAGAAATTTCTTTATTATTTTGATAATAATATGAATTTTACTTGGAATGTATTATATTTGTAATACTACAAAATTCATTATTTATGGCATTTAAAATATTAATAGTAGAAGATGAAGAACTGTATGCAGAACAGTTGGAAATGCTAGTTGAAAAACTGGGCTATGATATTTTAGGTGTTGTTGACAATAGTACGGATGCTTTGGGTATAATCATGAGAGATTTACCTGATTTAATTTTGATGGATGTCAATATTCAAGGTTCACATGATGGAATAGAATTATCAAAAATAATACATCAAACCCACAAAATTCCTATTATTTTTATTACCTCATTACACGATGATGAAACATTTAATCGAGCTAATGAAATACAAGCCGTACAATTTTTAATAAAACCTTTTAATGATATTCAATTACAAAGGATTATTGAAATGACGGTTAAAAAATTACAACTAAAAAATGAGGATATTAAAAGTGAACATGAAGAGTGGGAAAATGATTTTATTTTTCAAGATTTCTTTTACATTAAAACTCGTCAAAAATTAGATAAAGTAGCTGTAGAAGAAGTACTTTATTTAGAATCCGATGCTCATCACACTTGGATTTTTACTTCAAATAAAAAATTCCTTGTCAGAATGTCAATGAAAGATTTATTGAGCAGATTACCCGAATCTTCATTCATACAAAGTCATAGAAGTTATATTGTTAATTTAAATAAAATCAAAACAGTTAATTTAGAAGATAGCGTTATTATTCTTGAAGATAAACAGGTACCATTAAGTAAAAGAAATAAAGAGGGATTGCTTAAAAAACTCAATTGGATTTAGAGTATGTTCTAAGAGTATTAATTTACTTTTATTTCTATCAACTCTTTTAAAATATTTTGACATTTCATTGGAAAAAATAGGTGCAATTTTATGTTTTTCACAAATAAATATTACCTTTAAACGACAATCAAACATTATATGAAATACTGTAGTAATTGCGGTTCTAAAAGATTGGAGTTTAAAGTCCCCAAAGGCGATGTACATAAACGTTGGGTTTGTAATCAATGTAAAATGATACATTATTCTAATCCCAATATTATAGCAGGATGTATTCCTATTTGGGAAGATAAAATCATGCTAGCAAAACGTTCTATTGGTCCTAAAAAGGGCATGTGGAATCTCCCTGCTGGATTTATGGAAAATGGTGAGACGGTCAGCCAAGGTGCTTTAAGAGAAGTAAGAGAAGAAACGCTTTGTGAAGTAGATTTAGGTCCATTGATTACTATTTTTAGTATTCCTAGGGCAAGACAAGTACACATGCATTTTGTTGGTGAAATGAAGGACGATAAATCATTTGGGAATGGTATTGAAACCAGTGATGTTCAATTGTTTTTAGAAGAAGATATTCCTTGGGATGATATTGCTTTTGAAACCTCAAAATTTACCATTAGAAATTATTTAGAAGATAGAAAAAAAGGAGAATTTAAAGTCCATATTGGTGACTTGACTTAGTTGTTTGTTCTCTATTTTATAAAGAAAATTCTTTATTTTTTGAAGTTTATAATAAAAATATTTAGAACAATTTGGGGAGCTTGGTTTTTGTTATGGTTCTTGATAACTGTAATATTATTTGCTCCTTTACACATGATTTTAGCACCCCTTTTTGGAGAGAAAGTGGCGAAACTTCTCATGTTTTGGACGTATCGTATTGGTGCATGGTTTATCATTGTACCTACTTTATTATTTATTAAAAATCATGGAAGAGATAAAATTGATAAAAATAAATCCTATATCGTTGTAGGGAATCACGTTTCTAATTTAGACTTTTTTGTCAATCCGCATACGGCACCTATGTATATAAGGGTCTTAGTCAAGAGAGAGTTGGAGAAAGTACCTCTTTTTGGTTCGGTAATGAAGGCTATTGCTGTTTCAGTAGAAAGAGGCAATAAGGAGTCTGGAAAAAAAGGATTAAAGCAACTTAAAGAAAAACTAGATGCTGGATATTCTGTTTTTTTATATCCAGAAGGTACTCGTAATCGTACAGATAATCCTTTGTTACCCTTGAAAAGTGGAGCATTTCGCATGGCTATTGAAACACAAACACCTTTACTTGTAACTACAATTGCTAATGCCCGCCAAATCAATGATATTCGAAAAACACTTTTTGATATGAGACCCGGTAGATTACACGTCTATTGGGACGAACCCATAGAAACCAAAGGCATGACCTTAGATGATGTTGATGAATTGATGAAAAAAACTAAGGAAATAATGGAAGGGCATATCGCAAAATATCCTTATCCGATTCCAGCTTTATAGAATTTTATTTAAATTTTGGTATCCAACATCGAACCTTTTTTATGTAAGTTTCATATTCTACTCCAAATCTATTTCTCATATCTTTTTCTTCAATAGGTCGTACTACAAATTGCCATAGAATTGCTCCAAGCAACGAATATATTAGTAAATGAAAAGAGTTTAAGATTATACTAATACTGATTGATTGTCCAATACCTGCAATCGCCATCGGGTTTCTTACAAATTTATAAGGACCATTTACCACTAACTTTTTAGTTTGGTCTAAAGGGAGCGGAGTACCTTTACCCTTTTTTACCATAACGTAAGCACTATATAATCCTAAAAGGCTAAAGATTATTAATAATACCATTCCAATTATCTTATTTGAGTTATTAATATAAGGGTCTATATTAAATGAATGCAAAATTAGAAGAGGAAATAAAATTAAACTAATTGTCCAAATACAAATTATTTGAATTACTGTTTTTAAACCATTAAGAAATATTTTATCTGTTTTGGAATTGTGAAATAATTTGTGTTCAAAAGTCAAAAATAGATTGTATGATAAACCTAGAATCATTAAAGTCGTAGATAAATATCCGCCATTACTCAAAATAGAAGCATTAATACAATAAAGAGTGGCGAAGGCAAATCCTCCAAGAATAATATATTCAATTTCTTTTTTATTGGAATAGGCTCTATAAACAGATAAAATTGCAATTATAGTAATATCAGGAATTAGAAATGAATTAAAAGCAATTTTATTAATATTAGGAAATTGAAAGGCATTATAAAAAGAATTATTAATTAGTAAACCTATCCACCATAAAGACACTAGTGTTGCTTGTAATAAATAGGCTGTTCCCTTCATTTTTATTTTATTATACTAAATAAATACCATCCTCTTCAATTTCGATTTGTTTTTGGCGGTATAGTGCTCCTATTGCTTTTTTAAAATTTTTCTTACTCATTTGAAAATTCAAACGAATATCATCGGGGTCGCTAAAATCATTAAAAGGAGAATAACCATTACTTTCATTAAGCACTTGAAGTACTTTTTCGGTATTCTTATCAATGACATTTTTATATCCTTGCTTTTCAAGAATGATGTCTATTTTATTCTCTTCTCTTATGGTTTTTACAAATCCTTTTTGATGAGAACCATATTTTAACTTTTGAAAAACAGTATCATGAAAAACCAATCCTTTGTACTTTTGGTTAACAATGACATTAATACCTAAATTAGTGGTATTGAGAATAATTAAATTAACTTCATCTCCTTCCTTTACGTCTATAGTTTCATTGTCCAAGAATTTATATACTTTATTAGAAGCTAAAAGGCGATTGGTCACTTTATCTATAAATAAATAGCAAAGATACCTTTTTCCTACTTGCATTTTGGTGGATTGGTGTGCGTAAGGAATCATCAATTGTTTATCCAAGCCCCAATCTACAAAAGCACCATAACGATTGACATCTTTGACCTCCAACATAGCAAATTCATGTAGATTGACTAAGGGTTTTTGAGTAGTGGCAGTGAGCCTTTCTTCATTATCTAAAAAGATAAAAACATTGATTTCAGTTCCTTTTTCCATTCCTTCAGGAATGAATTTATTGGGGAGTAGAACTTCTTCTCCTGTCTCATCTGTTAAATACCAACCATTATCGGTCTGTCTGTAAGCGACTAAGTCATTATATTTACCTAATTCAATCATGATGCAAAGGTAGGGAAATCATTGATTTCGCCTTCTATATTTCTTAATTTTTCTTGGCAAAATTGCAATAAATATTTAGCTCTTTTTATAGTTTCTGGTAATTCAGATATTTTAATATCCCCTTTTTCTACTCTTTCTTGAATAGATTCTAATTCTTGATAAGCTAACTCGTAAGTGAGTTCTTTATTTTCCATTTTTAATTATTTTAATTATTGTTGCAATAGCTTCTCCATCTTTAAATAATAAAGAAATTTCTTTATTATTTTTTATTTTATGGATAGAATTAATATTTTTATTTTCTTGACTAATATAGGCAAATCCCTTTTCCCAAATTTGAATAATGTCATTGCTTTCCATCCATTTTTCAATACCTTGGATATCATTTTTATATTGATTAATGTTTACATTAAAAGCATGATTAATCTGTTGTTGTTTCAAATTCAATTGAAGTTGAGAATTATTAATTTTATCTTTAGATTTCCAAAGTATATTTTGTTCTATCTGATTGATGTGTTGATTTTGATGAATAATTTTGTTGTGAACAAAATTCATTAAAGAATTAATTTTTTTAATCATATCATCTTCAAAAATAGCATTGTGTTCTATTAAATATTGTGCAACGGCAGTAGGAGTAATGAAGGAAGTATGAGCAGTAATATCACAAACCGTTTCATCAATCTCATGACCTATACCTACAATTATTGGAATAGAAAATAGAGCTATTTCTTTAGCTAAGTTATACTCATCAAAAGCTACTAAATCTAATCTTGAACCTCCACCTCTCACTATTGCTACGATATCAAATTCGTCAATAGGTATTTTTTTTAATTGATTAATAATACTATTGGCAGCATTTTTTCCTTGAACTTGGGCAGGAAATAATTGAATATTAAAATGATAATTATAAAGATTTTTCTTTATTTCTGCTAGAAAATCTTGAAGTCCTGCTGCTTGTTCACTACTGATTAAGGCTATATTTTGAATGACTTTAGGAAGTGGTATGGTTCTATTGAGGTAGGTAATGCCTTCTAATTGTAATTTATCAATGGTTTGTTGTTTTTGTTGCCAAATTTTTCCCATTGTAAAATCTAAATCAAAGTCTTCAATATGGAATGAAAGACCATATCTCTCACTAAATTGAATTTGAGCTTTAAATTTAATTTCATTGCCCTCATTAAGCAACTGTTTTAGTTGTTTATTTTTGCGAAATAATTTATTGAAATTTCTATTCCATAAGATGCCATTATTATGGGCTATGATTTCATCATTTTCATTTTTTTGTACCAATTCTAGATAATAATGACCATTCGATTCATTGCATTGGGCAATGTCGGCACTTATCCAAATCGCATCAGCAAAATTCAATGCAAAGACTTGACGGATGTATTCATTTATTTCAAACAAGCTATATGTTTGCATACTGCAAAGGTATGAAATAGTGGAGCTAATTAGTAAGAAGACTATAGATAAAAATTAAAATCTTACTCCTCGGTAGTCACTAGGGCTATTTGAGTATTATTCATAGCTATTCTACTGATTTTTTTATCATCAATAAATTGAGAATATTGACCAATTGAAGTCCATGAAGTTTCTTCAAATGCTTGAAGTGCAAAAAAACTACCTTGATAAGCGATTATGATTTTATCATTATTCAAAATTCCGAAATCTTCTTGATTGGATAAAGGATAACCAATGACTTCTTTTGTCTGACTTATAGGATTATAAGCCATTAAGTTCCAATTGTCTTCAGTGATTTTATGTATATAAACCAATTGTCCTTGGGATGTCATTTTAAAACACCTTCCAATTTTGTAGGAGATGTGCTGTATTTCACCTGTATTGATATTGGCTAAAACCAATTGATGCCCTTTGTCTTCATCAACTAAAAAGAGAAAAACCTCATTATTATTCAGCCAAGTGTGATATCCAACATTAGTGATGGAATCAAGAATAGCTCTTCCATTATTACTATGATCCAAGGGATAAATCCACAATTGTTGTTGATTATATTCATTCACTCTAATTGCTGAAAAATGTTCTCCATCAGGGCAAAGGGTAGGAGAGTACTCGCTAGTTTTAGTTTGAGTAATTTGTCTTTTAGTTCTCTTTTTTGAGTTTAATGCCACAATATCTGTTTGTATGGTATCATTATTGATATGAGATTGAGTGATGTATAAATCATCATGTATAAAATGAGGTTGATTACTATATGAATCGTGGTCAAAAGTTAATAGTTTGGGATAACTAAGGACAAGTTTATCATCAAAATTATAATCAAATAAATAAATATCTGTTTTTGGAAGTTGAGCATTACATATAGTAAAATACATCACAAATAAATTACAAATTATACCTGCTTTCATTTTTCATTCGGTTTAAAAGTAATGTTTTAAAAAATTACTTTTTTATTATAAATAATGTTTATTGTTGAAATACTTTAAAAGGTCATATTTTTTTATAATCTTTGTAGTTATATTATACTTATTATTGATATGAGCAAAAATAAAAAAATCCAAAATAAATCTAAGAAAAAAATTAATAAAACCCAAGGAAAATCAAGTTCTTTTCAAGAAATGTCTCAATCATTGAGTATAGTAATTCCATGCTATAATGAAGAGGAAAATGTAAATGTAATGCTTTCTGCATTACAAAAATTTGAAAAATACCATAAAGGTTCTTTCTTTGAAGTATTAATAGTTGATGATGCCAGTAAGGATAATACCGTAGCAAAATGTGAGGATACTTTTGCAAATGCCTTTAAAGAAAGTACTATAATTAGGATTATTAAAAATGAAGAAAACAAGGGGAAGGGAGGAGTTATTCAACAAGGCGTAGAATTGGCTCAAGGCGATTTTATTTTGACATTAGATGCCGATATGTCTTCAGCTCCAATTGAACTCAATAAATGGCTTCGTTTAATGCCTAATAAAATTTTTAATAATGAGGAAATATTAATAGCTGATAGAGAACATAAAGATAGTGATACAGAAGGTAAAGGTTTTAGAAGAATAGCGGGTTTAGTTTTTAATTTTATTATACAATTTTTTACAGGGCTTCCACTTTTAGATACTCAATGTGGTTTTAAATTATATCCTAAAGAAATAGGTAAAAAATTATTTTCAGAATTAAAAGATATAGGATGGGCACATGATGTAGAGTTGTTATACAATGCAAAAATGCAAAATATACCTATTCAACCCATGCCAGTAAAATGGGTTCATAATGAAAGCACTTCCAAGATTTCTTTATTCTCTGATAGTATTAAAATGTTCTTTCAGACCCTGTTGATTTCTTTAAGGTTGAATTGGAGATATTTTATAAGTGACCCAATCGAATCTATTACAAAAAAGGAATTTAATAAAAAGGATCCTTTATATTTTAGGTTGTTGTTTGCTGTTTTAACTATTATTTTATTGGTAATAATGCCATCTCTTAGTTTTGATTATGGTATTACAGGAGATGAAGAAGTCCAGAAAATTTATGGTGAATTATTACTGGATTATTATGAAAGTGATGGAGAAAATGAAGAAGCATTATCATATAAGAATTTGTACTATTACGGAGGATTATTCGATTATACAGCGGCTTGGTTCAATAAGCATATAGGGTTATTCAATGAGTGGGATATGCGTCATTTTTTGAATGCATTGATAGGTTTTATATTAATATTTTTTACAGGACTGACAGCAAAAGAAATGACAAATAAATGGAGTGTTGGATTTTTAGCACTCTCGTTTATGGCACTTTCTCCAAGGATATTTGGACATTCTATGAATAATCCAAAAGATATTCCTTTTGCTGCGGCATATATTTTTACTATTTATTTTTTGGTGAAATGGGTAAAACAATTGCCATTTATTAGTTTGAAAAATATCCTCATGATAGCCCTTGGTATTGCTGTAGCTATAAATATTAGGGTTGGTGGAATATTATTAATCGCTTATTTTGGACTGTTTACTCTTGTAGCCATGTTCCTAAAAGAGGATGTAAGGATTAGACTAAAAGATGTAAAGTATTTGACCAAATTAGGAATTGCAGGTATTGTAGCGGTTATATTAGGTTATTTTGGCGGACTACTATTTTGGCCATACGGAATGAAAGACCCAATGGTTAACCCAATGAAAGCACTATCGGAAATGTCCTCATTTTCAACAGGTATTAGAATGTTATTTGATGGAACACATCATTGGTCTGATAAATTACCTTGGTATTATATTCCAAAATGGTTTATGATTGCTACACCGATATTTATTATTTTAGGATGGTTATTTTCATTAGTCTTTAGTTTCCTTAAATTTGATAAAAAGCAATTTTTACCTTACGCTGTAATTGCTTTTGTAGCATTTTTTCCTCCTATTTATGCCATTTATAAAGACTCCGCATTGTATGATGGAATAAGACACTTTATTTTTATATATCCATGTCTTGTTATTTTATCTGCTTGGGGTTGGAAAGAGTTGATTACTTTTAAGGATAATAAAAATATTAAAATGGGTGCTAGTGCTTTGATGATTGTACTAATGATTTCACCATTGTGGTGGATGTTTAGAAGTCATCCATACCAGTATATATATTTTAATGAAGTAGTGGGTGGTTTAAAAGGGGCATATACAAATTATGAAACAGACTATTGGATGACTTCTACTAAAGAAGCAACGCAATGGTTAATCAACCATGATAATAAACTAAAAAGTTCATCCGAAAGGGTAAGCGTGAAGAGCAATTGTGTTTCACCTGTAAAAGAGTATATCAATCGCTATACAGCAGATGGAAGTGTACATAATACGGGGTATTATAATTTTAGAGAAAGACATAAATATTATTCCAACTATGATATTTTTATTAGTCGATTTACGAATAGAGAATTTTTAATCAATAATGTTTACCCTCCAGAGCATACTATTTATACTGTGGAAGTAGATGGTGTCCCTTTATGTAGTGTAAGTGAAAGAGGTCCAGGCTATGATTATAAAGGCTCGCAGGCTGAAGAGAAGAAAGACTATGATACGGCTATATCATTCTATCTTCAAGAATTACAAAGAAGCCCTAAAAATGATGCTTCCATGTTAGCACTGGTGAGGTGTTATTTAAATAAAGGAGATTACCCTAATGCAAAGGTTTATATTGATAAATTAATGTCTTATTCAAATACTTATGTCAATGCTTTACTGATGAAAGGTTTTTATGAAATTAGAACTGGAGATGTAGATGGAGCAATTAATACATATAGTTTGGTCAATAAATTGAGCTATAAAGAACAATCTTCTTATGGTTATTTAGTAAGATTGAAAAACTCTAAAGGTCTTAAACAAGAAGCTTTACAACATGCAGAAGCATATGCAGAAATATCAGGTAGAGATGCTCAAGTGTATCAATTAGGAGAACAATTAGCTCAAGAAATGGGCAATTCAAAATTATTGTATTATTTCAAAGCTAAAAATGCATTTTCAAAAGGTGATGGAAGAGCTTGTTTAGAGAATATAAATGCTTGTCTTCAAATAGACCCTAATTATAAAATTGCTTTGGATTTGAAAAAAGCTTTGGATCAAGCAATTGAGACGAGTAAACAACAACAATAAATATTTATAAGATAGTCATAAATTTTTAACTCAAAATGGATTTAAAAGAACTTGAATGTGGTGTGAATCCTCATACTAATTGGTATTTTCAAAGTAAAATTATACCTCTATATAGTTATATTGAAGAATTGATTCAACAAAATTATCAATTTGAATATGTCATTGATTTTGGTTCAGGCTCAGGCTTTTTCGCTAAAGAAATTCTCAAAAAATATCCACACATTGTCAAAAAAGTTTATTTAGTTGATATAGAGTATACAGATGAAGAAATTCAAGAATCTAAAGATAAAATTGTAGAAAAAACTAAATACCTACCAAAAGGTATTGATAATGCATTAATATTAATGATGGATGTACTTGAACATATTGATGATGATATAGGTGTCCTAAAAGAAATTAAAAATACAGTAGGAGACAATTGTCGATACTTTGCAACAGTTCCTGCTTTTCAACAATTATGGTCAGGTCATGATGTATATTTAGAACATTACAGAAGGTACACTATTCCTTCCTTCCAAAATATTTTTAATCAATCTCAATTAGAAGCTAAACAGTTCTACTATATTTTTAATGCTATTTTTATTCCTGCATTTGTTTTTAGAAAAATTAAAAACATATTTAAAGATAAAGATAATCCAACATCGTCTGATATGAGTCAACCTCCTGGATTATTGAATGCT
>JAHDBK010000012.1:0-3897 GCA_020630455.1 Saprospiraceae bacterium | reverse complement strand
ATACTCAATTAAGACCCTTTTAATTTTACTTGTAGGACTTCCTTTAATATAGCATATTTTAATTGGAAATAAATCATATTTATGAGCAATTTTTTCTAATTTTTCATAATTGTCATAAGGATAAATGATATTAAAAGTTCCTTTATTATTTAATAATCTTTTAGTGTGAAAAAATAAATCATCTAAAGTTAATGACCACTCTTGTCTAGCTTGAATTCTTTCAAAATCAGTATTGGTGATGGATTTTTCAAAGAAAGGTGGATTGCAAATAATAGTATCAAATTGAATATTATTTTTAAATTCTTGAACTGAAGAATTTATAATTTTAATCCTATTATTCCAAGGACAATTCATGGCATTTTCTTTTGCTTGTTCGCTCGCTTGTTTATCGATTTCAATACCAACTATTTCGGCAATTGGATTTTTTTGAGCACTCATGATTGATATTAAACCAGAACCACAACCAATGTCTAATATATGTTTAGAATGGCTAATATTTGCCCATGCTCCTAATAAAACACCATCTGTACCCACTTTCATAGCACATTTGTCGTGATGAATTTCAAATTGTTTGAATCGAAATGCTTGATATTGTTTTTTTGACATTTTTAAATTCTATTCAAAAAAAGAAAATACAATTCCTCCATATTCTTTTTGTTTGACAAAGTGAGGATGTTTGTCAAATTGATGAATAGGAGCGTGTTCTAATATGAATAAGCCTTCTTCAGAAAGGAGCTTTTTTTCAAAGATAATATCAGGTAGAGTAGGGGCTTTTCCCAAATCAAAAGGAGGGTCAGCAAAAATAATATCAAATGTGGTTTTACAGTTTTCTAAATAAGAAAATACGTCTACATTATAAATACTGACATATTCTTCAACATCTAAAGTTTTTAAGGTCGATTTTACAAATTGAATACAAGGAAAATATTGGTCAATATAAGTAATATCGGTACATCCTCTTGATAGATATTCATAGGTATGACTACCTGTACCTCCAAATAAATCAAGTACTTTTATATTTTCAAAATGATATTCATTTTGTAAAATATTAAATAGAGCCTCGCGAGCAAAATCAGTAGTAGGACGAGTTGGCCATTTGTTAGCTGGAGGCGAAAATCTTCTTCCTTTAAATTTTCCTCCTATTATTCGCATAATTTTAAACTATATAAATCAAAATTAAAATAATGACTTAGATTGACAAATGACTTATCAAAATCGAAATAGGCAGGGCTAGATATAAATTGTATATGACGGATATATCTATACAATTTTTGATAAATTTCAGAATTTTGTACAATATTTCCCGATATAAATAGTGGGTCATTATCGGGTTTGAGTTCGAATTGGCTATATACCATTAAAACATAATAAAGAAAATCAGCAGCGCTATTATATTGAAATCTATTGATAAAAATAAGATTCTTTTCTCTGAAAAATGAAATTGTAAAATAATTCAAATCAACATGAATATATACCTTGTTCCCCTCTTTCAGTTTGGATTGTTCATGCCAACCATGAATCAAACAAGTTACTTTATGGTGCATAGAACTATTAGGAAAATAGTTTTTTAAAAGCTTGGTCATTTCTTTTCCCCAAGCGTAAGCTAGATAACAGGAATTAAAAGAAATTTCATCAAAAGATAAAAAACTTTCTTTATTATTTAGCTCACCAGTAGTGTTTAAGTATAGAGAAATGTCATCTTTTTTAAATAATCTCTTGGGCATTAAAGTAAAGGAATGGCTATTTAAAGAAAGTTTTACGATTTTATATGGCAAGTGCAGTTTTTCCTCACCAGCAAAAATATTTTTAATAGACTGGATATAATCTTCTTTTTCTTTTATTTCAATTTTTTTATAATAAAAAACTTTATTTAAAGAATCATATATCATATATGAGATACCGTTTGTCCCAATATTCAAGGACAAACGGTATTCATGTGTTAAAGACTTGGTAAATAAGCCATTATTTATTTCTTGAATTACTCCCAATTACCTCCTGTTGTTGGTTGTGTTAAACTACCATAACCGAATATTTTATCTGGCTCAAAAGCTTGGTCGTATCTTTGATAACGTTTGATGACATCGTCACCAACATATTCAGACATGAAAGTTTTAATTTGAGTATTCACTGATATAACAGGTACTAAAGAACCTTGTACTGTTAAAGTATCTGCTCTAACTGCAAATGTATCACCGTCAAGAGAGTATGGGACATACATAATGGAATCTAGATTTATCCCTAAAGAACCTTCTAAAGAATCTTTTGCTGAAACTGGAGTATATAAAGTTTCAAAGATAGATTCATTGGTCTTAGGGTCTACCCCTTTATCGATTAATCTTGGAATTTGGAAACTGTCAGTTCTCAATACATGAATCAAAGAATCATAAGTAGGACAATATCCTTTTTTGATACTTCTAAATGCTACTTGAGCAGTACGATTGTCTTCCAAACGTTTTTTTACGGCATCTTTACGTTTTGTATATTCAGCATTAAAGCGAATAGGTTCTCTTACGCTATCTATCAATATCCAAGCTAAGAAAAGAATTACTAGAAATAGAACAATGTTGATTATTAGTCTCATCTTAAATGAATTAAAATTTTAATATTTTAAATATATGCTGCAATTATACTATTTTTTATAAAAATAATAGCTATTTCAACGAATAACTTATGTAACTTTTACACGAGAAATCAATTTTGCAAAGGTTTTTGGTAAAAATCTCTTTAAATAAACCCCCAAAATTTCTTTTTTGCCAATATACGACTCATATTTCTTTTTTTGTATTTTTTTTAAACAAATTTGTGCAAATCGTTCTGCTGACATTCCATTGGCTTGTGCTTCGTCCATCGAATTTTGTGAAGAACCATCTCCTAATACAGCATTAAAGGTAATACGTGTTTTGATATATCCAGGACAAATTAATGAAATATCTATAGATTTTTTTTCTTGTTGCAATTCTGCTCTTAATGAATCAAAGAATCCATGTAATGCATGTTTTGAAGCCGCATAAGTCGAACGCAAGGGAGTTCCAAATTTACCGACTAAACTCGTTATGGTTACAATATGCCCCAAATCGTGTTTTAACATACTTGGCAAAATAGCTTTGGTCAAGGCTATAGTTCCAAGAAAATTAATATCCATTATCTTTTTATCTACTGATATTTGAGTATTTTTTGCTAATGCTCTTTGAGAAATACCTGCATTATTAATAAGTATATCTATTTGAGGAAAACCTTTTAATGTTTTTTCAACGATAGATGGTATTTTCTCATAATTTTCTAAATCTAATGCTTGAATTGAAACAATAGAAGTATATTGTAAACATTCTTCAGCCACTAACTGTAATTGCTTTTCGTTCCTCGATGACAAAATCAATCTTGCTCCTTGTTTACTTAAAGCAATCGCCAATGCTTTTCCTATCCCAGAAGAAGCACCCGTCAACCATATCGTTTTGTCCTTAAAATACATTCTATTACTTACTTACTGATAACTGATTACTGATTACTGTCTTTTTTGTCAATTGTAAACACATATTGAAAACCAAGTACTGCTTTAAACCATTGAATAGAGCTATCAAAGACACCATTTTTTTCAATAGTTGGATTAGCTATATATTCGTATTCATTTTTTAAATATAATTGATAATTTTCTTTTATTCTAATTTTAAATCCTACACCTGCGTAGATAGAATAGTTAACAGCTTTCAATTCAGATGGTCCTTCCATCTCAAAGAATATATTAGTATTGGTAAATGTGCCTAGCTCTTCTATTTCATTTGATTTGTCATCTAACAAATCAAAATGGTAAGCAGCTTCCAAATAGATAAATTCTAAAGGTAAATAATATTGAATCCTAATAGGAATACTTCTGTAATTTAATTTACTGATATAGGCATT